>JAIWOG010000205.1 GCA_020217035.1 Magnetospirillum sp.
CTGGAACTCGAAGACGTGATGAAGATCGGCTACAAGGGCATCAAGTGCACCGAATCGGGCGGCCCCGAGCCGGGCGTCGGCTGCGCCGGCCGTGGCGTCATCACCGCCATCAACTTCCTGGAAGAAAACGGCGCCTATGACGACGTCGACTACGTCTCGTATGACGTGCTGGGCGACGTGGTGTGCGGCGGCTTCGCCATGCCGATCCGTGAAAACAAGGCCCAGGAAATCTACATCGTCATGTCCGGCGAGATGATGGCGCTGTTCGCCGCCAACAACATCGCCAAGGGCATTCTGAAGTATGCCGGTTCGGGCGGCGTCCGTCTGGGCGGCCTGATCTGCAACGAACGCCAGACCGACCGCGAGCTGGACCTGGCCGAAACCCTGGCCAAGCGTATCAACACCCAGCTGATCCACTTCGTGCCGCGCGACAACGTGGTGCAGCACGCCGAACTGCGTCGCCAGACCGTCATCCAGTACAAGCCCGACTGCCAGCAGGCCAAGGAATACCGCGAGCTGGCCACCAAGATCCACGCCAACGGCGGCAAGGGCACCATCCCGACCCCGATCTCGATGGAAGAGCTGGAAGACATGCTGATCGAGTTCGGCATCATGAAGACCGACGAGCAGGCCCTGGCCGAATTGCAGGCCAAGGAAGCCACCCTCTGCAGCGCCGGCTGATCGCCCGCGTCTGACGAAGCGTAATCGTGTTGCCCCCCGCCGCTCGTATGGCGGCGGCGGGGGGATGCGAAACCCGGATTAAGGAGATGGGGCATGAGCCTCGACAACGCACCCGACGCTGCTTTCAATGAGGCCCTGATCAAGGAAGTCCTCGAGCAGTATCCCGAGAAGGCCGCCAAGAAGCGTGGCCGCCACCTCAACGTCAAGAAGACCGACGACGCTGGCTCGTCCAGCTGCGGCGTGAAGTCCAACATCAAGTCCGTCCCCGGCGTGATGACCATCCGTGGCTGCGCCTATGCCGGTTCCAAGGGCGTGGTGTGGGGTCCGGTCAAGGACATGATCCACATCTCGCACGGCCCCGTCGGCTGCGGCCATTATTCCTGGTCCCAGCGCCGCAACTACTTCAACGGCACGGTCGGCATCGACAGCTTCGTGACCATGCAGATCACCTCGGACTTCCAGGAACGCGACATCGTTTTCGGTGGCGACAAGAACCTGGACAAGATGATCGACGAGTTGAACGACCTGTTCCCCCTGAACAAGGGCATCTCGATCCAGTCCGAATGCCCCATCGGTCTGATCGGTGACGACATCGAAGCCGTCGCCAAGAAGAAGAACAAGGACATCGGCAAGCCGGTGGTCCCCGTCCGCTGCGAAGGTTTCCGCGGCGTGTCCCAGTCGCTGGGTCACCACATCGCCAACGACGCCATCCGCGACTGGGTCTTCGAAAAGACCAAGCCGGAATGGGAAACCGGCCCCTATGACGTCAACCTGATCGCCGACTACAACATCGGTGGCGACGCCTGGCCGTCCCGCCGTCTGCTGGAAGAAATGGGTCTGCGGGTTGTCGGCATGTGGTCGGGCGACGCCACCTTGGCCGAAATGGAACGCGCCCCCAAGGCCAAGCTGAACCTGATCCACTGCTACCGGTCGATGAACTACATCTGCCGTCACATGGAAGAGAAGTACAACATTCCGTGGGTGGAATATAACTTCTTCGGCCCCAGCCAGATCGCCAAGTCGCTGCGCAAGATCGCGGCCCAGTTCGACGAGACCATCCAGGCCAATGCCGAGAAGGTCATCGCCAAGTACGAAGGTCTGGTCGCCGCCGTTCTGGCCAAGTACAAGCCCCGTCTGGAAGGCAAGAAGGTCATGCTGTACGTGGGCGGCCTGCGTCCCCGTCACGTCGCCAACGCCTATGACGATTTGGGCATGACCATCGTCGGCACCGGCTATGAATTCGCCCACAACGACGACTATCAGCGCACCACCGACTACGTCAAGGACGGCACCCTGATCTATGACGACGTCTCGGGCTACGAGCTTGAGAAGTTCATCGAGAAGATCCGCCCCGACCTGGTCGGCTCCGGCATCAAGGAAAAGTACGCCACCCAGAAGATGGGCGTGCCCTTCCGCCAGATGCACTCTTGGGACTATTCGGGTCCGTATCACGGCTATGACGGCTTCGCCATCTTCGCCCGCGACATGGACATGGCCATCAACAGCCCGATCTGGTCCAAGTTCAAGGCTCCGTGGAAGGCCGCGTAAGCGCCAATTCCCTGTAAAGCCTTACTTAATCTGCTGTCACAACACCCCTCCGCGCGTCGCCCACAAGACGGGGGCGCGGAGGGGATGAAGGAGAACTGCCATGCCGCAGAGCGCTGACAAGGTCAAAGACCACATTTCCTTGTTCAAGGAACCGGAATACCTGGAACTGTTCGCCGCCAAGAAGGCCCAGTTCGAGTGCCGCCCCACCGACGAAGCCGTGGCCGCCCAGGCCGAATACACCAAGACCTGGGAATATCGCGAAAAGAACTTTTCTCGCGAAATCGCCACCATCAACCCGGCCAAGGCTTGCCAGCCGCTGGGCGCCGTGTTCGCCGCCGCCGGCTTCGAAGGCACCCTGCCCTACGTGCATGGTTCGCAGGGCTGCGTCGCCTATTTCCGTTCGCATCTGGCTCGCCACTACAAGGAAGCCGTGCCGATCGTCGCCGACTCGATGACCGAAGACGCCGCCGTGTTCGGCGGTCTGAACAACATCGTCGAAGGTCTGCAGAACGCCTACAAGCTGTATGCGCCCAAGATGATCGTGGTTTCCACCACCTGCATGGCGGAAGTCATCGGTGACGACTTGTCGGCGTTCATCGCCACCGCCAAGGAAAAGGAATCGGTCCCCGCCGACTTCCCGGTTCCCTTCGCCCACACGCCTTCCTTCGTCGGCAGCCACACCACCGGCTACGACAACCAGATGAAGGGCATCCTGAACTACTTCTGGGATCGTGAAGCGCAACTGACCGCCGCCCCCGGCAGCAAGATCAACATCATCCCCGGTTTCGACGGCTATTCGGTCGCCAACAACCGCGAGATCAAGCGCTACATGGAAGAAATGGGCGTGGAATTCACCCTGCTGGGCGACGTGTCCGACGTGTTCGACACGCCTTCCGACGGCGAATACCGCATGTATGACGGCGGCACCACGCTCGACGACACCCGCGCCGCCATCAACGCCAAGGCCACCATCAGCTTGCAGGAATTCTGCAGCCAGAAGACCCTGGAATACGTGGCGAGCAAGGGCCAGCAGACCGTTGCCTTCAACTATCCCATGGGCATCGGCGCCACCGATTCGTTCCTGATGAAGGTTTCGGAACTGACCGGCAAGGCCATTCCGGCGTCCATCGAAAAGGAACGCGGCCGTCTGGTCGACGCCATCACCGACAGCCAGGCTTGGCTGCACGGCAAGAAGTTCGCCGTCTTCGGCGATCCCGACTTCTGCCTGTCCATGGCCGCCTTCCTGATGGAAATGGGCGCCGAGCCGACCCACGTGCTGTGCACCAACGGCGGCAAGGAATGGGAAGAGAAGGCCAAGGCCCTGCTCGCCTCCTCGCCCTTCGGCGCTTCGGGCCAGGTGTGGGCCGGCAAGGATCTGTGGCACCTGCGTTCGCTGCTGTTCACCGAACCGACCGACTTCATCATCGGCTCGTCCTATGGCAAGTACCTGGAGAAGGACACCGGCATCCCGCTGATCCGTCTGACCTTCCCCATCTTCGACCGTCACCACCACCACCGCTTCCCTAGCTTCGGCTATCAGGGCGCCCTGCGTGTGCTGGTCGAAATCCTGGACCGCGTGTTCGAAGCCGCCGACGCCGCTTCCGACATCTCCTACGATCTGACCCGGTAACCTGCTGTCCCGGTTCAGATCTTCAGACCCCGGGGGGCCCCAGCCCCCCGGGGTTTTCCTTTGGCTTGCGTCCTTTGGAGGATTGAGCCGCGCCGGAGAAGCGCCCACTATCCATAAAGACATATGCACAGAGGGATCAATGCCCGACTCCGCCACGGATTTCGACCGGCTTCGCGCCACCCTTGCCGCCATCGAGGACCCCGTCGAATTGATGGAGCAATCCTATGTGGCGCTGACCCAGTTGCTGCGCCGCACCGACGAACGGCCGCTGCTGGATCATTTGTCCATCATGCTGGGCGAGGTGGTGGGCGACCTGCCCTTCGACGCCCCGGAACAGGTCCTGCGGCAACAAACCCGCCTGGCGGTGGTGGATTGCCTGACCATCCTGGAGGCCGCCGCCGAAAAGCGCGAACCCCGGTTGTTGACCGACCCGCAGCAACGGGAACTGGCGGCCCAACACTTGGCCCAATTCAGTCCGCCCACGGACGCGTCGTCACCAGAGCGGGACGCCGACCTGGAATACAGCCTGCCGCCACAACTGGCGCATCTGTTGAAGCACATTGAATATCTGGAACCCGAACCCCCGGCCGGCAAAAGCTACGCCAATTTCGACGCCCTGTGCCTGGGGGCTTTGCAATACCGCATGGAACGGGTGCTGGCGTTCTTCCAAAAAACCAATCCGACGGTGAACCGCCCCCTGCCGCCGCCCTTCCTGATGTCGCCGGTCTTCGCCCAGCGGCTGAAGGACGCCGTCGCCCAGTTGATCTACCCGAAGATTCGCGATTCCCGCCAAATCCGCTTGCTGGCCAGCAACATCGACGTCGCCACCACCACCACCGAAAGTTTTTGGCAGCGCATCAACGACAGCATGGGCCGGCTGCTGCAATTGACGTGGCAAGCGGCGTGGAGCGATCTGTTTCTGATCGCCGAAATGCGCGGCACCGAACGGGTCTGGAAGGTCAAGCCCGAAACCAAGGCGTTGCGCGACATGCTGACACCGCCCAATCCGCAAGCCTACGACCTGCCCCATGTGGGCAACGCCGAAATCGCCTTGTTCCAGTCCCTGATGTCGGTGGACCAGGATTGGTGGCCTGAATTGACCACGTTCTGGCGCGGCTGCCACAGCCTTTATGAACAGGAATGGGACCCCAGGGTGTTCCAGCAGCAGGCCCGCGAAGGCGCACTCCGCGACTGGCTGCTGAAGGAATTGGCCCGCTTCCCCGAACCTTGGCACGACTTCATCGTGCTGATGGCGCATCGGGTGTTTCCCCGCCTTGGCGTGCGCTTCCTGGATCGCTTCGCCTATAACCTGGGCACCAGCGAGGAATCGCGCCGCCAGCGGATGCCGGTCTTGATGCGTTACATCGATCATGCCCATGCCCATGCCGGCATGCGCGAACAAGAAGCCCGCGACGAGGAACAGTGGCAAAGCCAGGTCAAAGCCCTGTCCAATTTCCTGAAAGGCGTGTCTTTCGCCACCGGGGCATCGACCAATTAACACACGCATCCAGCTATTAACAAAAAAACCACATTCATTGACGCAAATTCCTGTGACTGTCATGGTGGCCACCATGGACATGCTGTCGTTCTCCGTGGCCGTCTTGACCCTGCTGGTGGTCCCCGGTCCCACCAACACCCTGTTGGCCGCATCCGGCGCTGCGCGGGGATGGCGGGCGTCGTCGCCCTTGCTAATGGCCGAAATCGTCGGCTACCTCATCTCGATTTCCACTCAGATGCTGGCGCTGGGACCGGTCCTGGCGGCGCGGCCCCATTGGGCGGCGACCTTGAAGCTGGCGGCCGCCGGATGGGTGGCGTGGTGCGGTTGGCGCATGTGGCGGCAAAGCGCACGAACCATCCAGGCGGTGGAGACCCCCGTCGGCTTCCGCCATGTGCTGTTCACCACTCTGGTCAACCCCAAGGCGGTGATCTTCGCCCTGGTGGTGTTCCCGGCCCAGCCTTATGCCCAGCAATGGCCCTATCTGGCGTTGTTCGCCGCCATCACCATCGCGGTCGGCAGCCTGTGGATCGGCATCGGCAAGGTGCTGGCCCAGGCGGTGGCGCCGGGCCGGGTACAGGTCCTGGCCGCCCTGGCCTTGGCGCTGTTCGCCGTCACCCTGGGGGCCCAAGCCGCGACAGCCCTTGTCGCATCCCCGACAATCGTCGACACAAGGCGCTGAATAAGCGCGGGATTCCGCCATTCCTTCGCATGGCCCACCTCTTGCATCTCTGGAGTCGTTCCAGCAGGAGGGCCGCCACCCATGCTCAATCGGAAGAAAATCCAGGACCTGATGACCGAACCCGGCTGCGCCACCAACCAGGCGAAGTCGGACAAGGAACGCAAGAAGGGCTGCGCCAAGCAGTTGACGCCCGGCGCCGCCGCCGGCGGTTGCGCCTTCGACGGCGCCAAGATCGCGCTGCAGCCCATCACCGACGTCGTCCACCTGGTCCACGGCCCCATCGCCTGCGAGGGCAATTCCTGGGACACCCGCAACGTGGGGTCTTCCGGCCCGGAACTGTACCGCCGCGGCTTCACCACCGACATGACCAACCTGGACATCGTCAACGGTGGTGAAAAGAAGCTGTACAAGGCGATCAAGCAGGCCATCGCCAAGCACAAGCCGCCGGCGGTGTTCGTCTATCAGACCTGCGTCACCGCGCTGATCGGCGACGACGTGGTCGCCGTCTGCCGCGCCGCCACCCAGCGCCTGGGCGTCCCGGTCATCCCGGTGGAAGCCCCCGGTTTCGTCGGCTCGAAGAATTTGGGCAACCGCTTGGCCGGCGAAGCGCTGATCGACTACGTCATCGGCACGCAAGAGCCCGACGATGCCGGCCCCTATGACATCAACATCCTGGGCGAATACAACGTCGCCGGCGAGATGGCCATCGTCAAGGTGCTGCTGGACCGTCTGGGCATCCGCCTGCGCACCGCCATCACCGGCGACGCCCGCTATAACGACGTGGCCGCCGCCCATACCGCACGCGCCAACATGGTGGTGTGCAGCCAGGCATTGGTGACCTTGGCCCGCAAGATGAAGGAACGCTGGGGCATCCCTTATTTCGAGGGATCGTTCTATGGCATTTCCGACACCTCGGAAGCGCTGCGCGAAATCACCCGCATGCTGATCGAACAGGGTGCCGACCCCGAATTGATGGACCGCACCGAAGCGCTGATCGCCGAGGAAGAGGCCAAGACCTGGGCCGCCATGGAACCTTACCGCGCACGTCTGGCCGGCAAGCGGGTGCTGCTTTACACCGGCGGCGTCAAAAGCTGGTCGGTGATCCACGCTTTGCAGGAAATGGGCATGGAAGTGGTGGGCAGCTCGGTGCGCAAGTCCACCGAGGCAGACAAGCAGAAGGCCCTGGAACGCCTGGGCGGCGACGAGGACAAGCTGGTCGATGCCATCGCGCCCAAGGACATGTACGCCATGTTCAAGGAAGGCCGCGCCGACATCATGCTGTCGGGCGGGCGTTCGCAATTCGTGGCGCTGAAGGCCAAGACGCCGTGGTTGGACATCAACCAGGAACGCCACCACCAATATGCCGGCTACCAAGGCATGATCACCCTGGTCCAGCAAATGGACCAAGCGCTTTCCAACCCCATCTGGGAACAGGTCCGCCGGCCGGCGCCCTGGGACATCGAGGAGTAACCCCATGGCACTCATCGTCAGCCACGGTCACTCGGTGACCAGCAACCCGCTGAAACTATCGGCACCGCTGGGGGCTTCCATGGCCTTCATGGGCATGGATCAGACCATGCCGCTGTTGCACGGCAGCCAGGGCTGCACCGCCTTCGCCCTGGTCATGCTGGTCCGCCATTTCCGCGAGGCCATCCCGCTGCAGACCACCGCCATGAACGAGGTGTCCACCATCCTGGGCGGCATGGACCAGGTGGAACAGGCGTTGCTGAACATCGCCAAGCGAACCAAGCCCAAGATCATCGGCCTGATCTCCACCGCGCTGACCGAGACCCGCGGCGAGGACATGAAGGGTGACCTGAAGCTGATCTTGGAGCGCAACCCGGAACTGGCCGACGTCAAGGTCATCCCGGTTTCCGCCCCCGATTTCAGCGGTTCGCTGGAAACCGGCTGGGGCAAGGCGGTCACCGCCATCATCGATACCCTGGCCGAACCGGCCAGCGCCAAGCAGCAGGATTCCAAGACCGTCAACATCCTGCCCGGCGTCCACATGACGCCCGGCGACATCGAGACGCTGGTCGATCTGGTCGAGGAATTCGGCCTGAAGGCCAATGTGTTGCCCGACCTGTCCGGTTCGGTGGACGGCCACGTGCCCGACCACTTCATCCCCACCACCTATGGCGGCGCCACGGTGGAAACGGCCCGGAACCTGGGCCGCGCCAAGCTGACCATCGCCATCGGCGAACACATGCGCATCTCGGCCGAGACGCTGCAAAAGAAGACCGGCGTGCCCTATGTGCTGTTCGACCGCCTGACCGGCCTGGAAGCGTCGGACCGCCTGATGGTGTGCCTGTCCAACGCCGCCGGCAAGCCGGTGCCGGCCAAGATCCGCCGCGCCCGTTCGCAGTTGATCGATTCCATGCTGGATGGCCACTTCTATTTCGGCGGCCGCAAGTTCGCCGTGGCTGGCGAGCCGGACTTCCTGTGGACCTGGGGCAAGCTGATCAGCGACATGGGCGGCGAGCTGGTCGCCGCCGTGACCCCGGTTCACGCGGCGCATCTGTCCGAACTGCCCTGCCAGCAGGTGATCATCGGCGATTTCCAAGACCTGGAAGACCAGATCCTGGAAGCCGGCGGCGCCGATCTGGTGATTTCCAACACCAATGCCCGCCTGTCGTGCCAAGCCTTGGGCGTGCCGCATTTCCGCGCCGGTTTCCCGGTCTATGACCGCCTGGGTGGGGCGCATCGCGTGCATGTGGGTTATCGCGGCACCCGCGACCTGATCTTCCAATTGGCCAACGTCCTGATCGACAACCCCGATCACGGCCACGGCCCCGTCCCTCATTCAGCGGAGCACGACCATGCTGCGGCGCCTGCGCTTGGTTGACGACCCCGTTCCCGTCCCACTGAAAGGACCCCACATGCGCATTGCCTTTGCCACCCATGACAAGACCAATGTCGACGCGCATTTCGCCAGCGCCAAGACCTTCCTGTTCTATGACGTCGGCCCGGACGGCCATTCCTTCATCGAAGCGGTGCAATTCGGCATCGTCACCCAGGAAGACGGCCAGCACGACGAAGGCGAGGACCGCTTGGCCGCCAAGATCGACGCTTTGGTCGGTTCGTCGCTGCTGTTCGTGCGCGCCATCGGCGGCCCGGCGGCGGCCCGCGTGGTGCGCGCCAAGGTCCATCCCATCAAGCTGCCCAACGACGAACCCATCGCCCAGGTGATCGACCGGGTGCGCACCATGCTGAAGACCAATCCGCCGCCGTGGCTGCGCCGGGCGTTGAAGGATTCGGAAGCCGGCGACGAACGTTTCATTGACGACGAGGACTAAGGCCCATGGATACGGAAAACATCAAGCATCCCATCATCCAGGGCCTGTTGCGCCTGATCCGCGCCGAGGACCGTTCGGGCGCCTATGATTCCGAGCCCGACGAGGAATTGCTGGCCCCCTTCGTGGTCACCAAGGCACAAAAGCGCGAATTGCCCATGTTCGACGACCCCGACCCCGACATCCTGATGCGGGTCAGCCAGTTCTATGCCGCCGTGGCCTGGGAAGTGGAACGCCAGACCGGCAAGCCGGTCGCCCCGATGATGGACATCCACCACGAAGGCTGGGGCCGGGTGCTGCTGATCAGCGGCCGCCTGGTCGCCGTCAACGCGCATGTGCGCGAACTGCACCGCTTCGGCTTCGAGACCCTGGCCGCCCTGATCGAGCGGGCCGAGAAGCTGGCCGCCGAAGGAATCGCCGCCATCGCCAAGTTCCCCGAGGTGGTCGAGGGCTGATGGCCCACTATTGCCCGCATAGTTCACATTTCACGCATTTTAGACCCAAGGAGCGACAGATGCCCGTGACCTTCACCACCCGCGACGGAACCCCGTGGACGCCCAAGTACCTGGACAGCATCGACCCCGAATTGTGCATCGGCTGCGGCCGCTGCTACAAGGTCTGCACCCAGGGCGTGCTGAAGCTGATGGGCATTTCCGACGAGGACGAATTCT
>JAIWOG010000206.1 GCA_020217035.1 Magnetospirillum sp.
GCGATCCCTTCGACGACGACGTGGAAGTGGTGCGCAAGGTGATGGTCATCGACAAGGCCGGCGCCTGTATCGGCTGTTCGTCGTGCGAAACCGTCTGCGGCACCAATGCCCAGAAGCATTCGGCGGCGGCCTGAAGCCATGTTGGCCGGCGAACTCTATCGCCTGCTGATGGCGGGTGGCGACCGGGACGGCGACTTCACCCGTCACGTCCTGGCCTGCGCCCTGGCCCTGGCCCATGGCGAGCGCGGGCGCACGCTCGACGCCGCCCTGGGCCTGTCGGCCGCCGACGTCACCGCCTTGCTGCTGACCCATTTCCCCCATGCCGCCGGCTTCGTCGCCGCCCGCCTGACCTATGACGGCCAAGGCGACCGGCCGGCCAGCCTGGAAGAACCCGACCTGCGGCGGTTGCTGTTGGACAATCGCGGCACCCATGGCCCGGAAGGCGCGTGGCTGGCCCACATCATCGCCCGGCGGTCGCTGGAATCCAACCATCTGTGGCAGGATCTGGGTCTGCGCGACCGCGCCGACCTGTCGCGGCTGATGCGTGATTTCTTCACACCGCTGGCCCTGGCCAACATGCGCGACATGAAGTGGAAGAAGTTCTTTTACCGCACGCTGTGCCAAAACGAAGGCGTGCTGATCTGCAAAAGCCCCATCTGCGACAATTGCGACGACTTCGCCCATTGCTTCGGCGCCGAGGACGGCCATTCGCTGCTGGCACAGAACGCCCGCGCCAGGGCGTGACGCCCCTGCCCTTTTTGTCGGCATCCCGACAATCCCCGACAATTGCGACATTGCCCATTTTGACGGCACCAGCTTTTCCGCCATTCCGGTGTTTGGCATCGGCCTTGCAACTTGTCGGTCAGACTGTTTCGTTTCCGTGAAGGAGACCCGCCATGCTGACCATGACCGACCGTGCCGTTTCCGTGTTGAGCACGCTGTGCGCCGAAGAAGCGTTGGGTTTGCGCATCTCCGTCAACAACAGCGGCTGTTCCGGCATCCAATACGGCATGAGCCTGGAAGAACAACCGACACAGGGTGACGAAGTGCTGACCTTCGGTGACTTGAAGGTCTATGTGGACGCCCCTTCCGCCATGTGGCTGACCGGCGTCAACGTCGATTACGTGGAAGGCGAGGAAGGGGCCGGCTTCCAGTTCGACAACCCGGCCGCCGCCGGCAAGTGCTCGTGCTCGGGCAAATGCGGTTGATCGCCATGAGCGGACTGGTGATCAACGACACCACGCTCCGCGACGGCGAGCAGACCGCAGGCGTCGCCTTTCGCCTGGACGAAAAGCTGGCCATCGCCCGCGCCCTGGATGCGGCCCATGTGCAGGAAATCGAAGTCGGCATCCCGGCCATGGGTGAAGACGAAGTCGCCAGCATCAACGCGGTGGCCGCCCTGGGACTGAAGGCCCGGCTGATCGCCTGGTGCCGCATGCATGACGACGACCTGGCCGCCGCCAAGGCGTGCCGGGTCGACACCGTCAACCTGTCCATCCCGGTTTCCGATTTGCAACTGGCGGCCAAGCTGGGCAAGGGCCGCGACTGGGCGCTGGATCACATCGTCACCATGGTGGCCAAGGCCCGCGACCTGGGATACGACGTGCTGATCGGCGGCGAGGATTCGTCGCGTGCCGACCTGGACTTCCTGCTGCGTGTGGTGGAAACCTGCCAAAAGGCCGGCGCCCAGCGGTTCCGCTTCGCCGACACGCTGGGGATCATGGACCCCTTCGCCACCCACGCCGCTTTCACCCGCTTACGGGCCGCCTGCGATCTGGAACTGGAAATCCACGCCCATGACGATTTGGGCCTGGCCACCGCCAATTCCCTGGCGGCGCTGAAAGGCGGCGCCAGCCATGTCAGCACCACGGTGAACGGCCTGGGCGAACGGGCCGGCAACGCCCCGCTGGAAGAGGTGGTGGTGGCAGCCGAACATCTGTATGGCCTGGATTCGGGCGTGGTGAAAACCCAGTTGGCCGCCGTGTCGCACTTGGTGGCCGAAGCCTCGGGCCGGCCGGTGCCTGTGAACAAAAGCATCGTCGGAGATGCCATCTTCACCCATGAATCGGGCATCCATGTCAGTGGCCTGTTGCGCGACCGCCGGACCTACGAAGCCCTGGACCCGCGCGAGCTGGGCCGCGCCCACCGGGTGGTTCTGGGCAAGCATTCCGGCCTGACCTCGGTCCTGCATGCCTTCCGCGAGATCGGAATCGAACTGGACCCCATCCAGGGGCGTGCGATCCTGAGCCAGGTCCGCCGCTTCGCCGGCGAGACCAAGCGCCCCCCCACCATCGACGAGCTTCGCCGCATCCAGGCGCTCACGGCGGCCACCTTCAACTAGAACGCCAATCAGCCATGCACGATTGACCAGCGTCAATTGTTTGACCGTAACTTTCTTGTGGAATACGATCCGAATTCGCGAGTGGTTATCACCTTCATTCTCAGGGCAGGGGCCGCCATCACATGTCCAGCATCTTAAACCGCGTGCAAGACCTGAAGCCGGGCGACACCGCCCGGGTGGTGCGCTTGTCCAAGGGGGACCGGGGTTACCGTCAACGCCTGCTGGCCATGGGGATGACGCCGGGCGTGGTGTTTTCCGTCACCCGCGTCGCCCCCTTCGGCGACCCCATCGAGATCAACGTCCGCAACTTCACCCTGACGCTGCGCAAGATCGAAGCCGACATCCTGGAAATCGAGAGGGTCTGAGCATGTCCAACGTCATCGCGGTCGTCGGCAACCCCAATTGCGGCAAAACCACCCTGTTCAATGCCCTGACCGGTTCGACCCAAAAGGTCGGCAACTGGCCCGGCGTCACCGTGGAAAAGAAGGTCGGCCAGTTCCGCTATCAGGGTCAGAGCTATGATCTGGTCGATCTGCCCGGCATTTACATGATCGGCGGCTATTCCGCCGGGTCCCAGGACGAACGGGTGGCGCGTGATTACATCTTGTCGGGTGAGCCCCAGGTGGTGGTCAACATCCTTGACGCCTTCAACCTGGAACGCAATCTGTACCTGACCTGCCAATTGCTGGAAATGCGGGTGCCGGTGGTCGTCGCGCTGAACATGGTCGACCTGGCCAAGAAGGTCGGCATCCAGATCGATTGCGCCGCGCTTGCCAAGGTGCTTGATTGTCCGGTGGTCCCCATCGTCGCCAACCGCGGCACCGGTGTGGACGCGCTGAAACAGGCCATGGCCTTCGCCGTGGCCAATCCCCGTGTGCCCGATTCCCAACCCGACCATGCCGCTTCGGTCAAGGCGGCCATCGACATCCTGGCGCCGCGCATGGAACAGATCGCCGGCTCGGCCCGGGTCGACGCCCGCTGGGCGGCCTTGCGCCTGCTGGAAGGCGATTCCTTCGTCGAAAGCCTGGCCGCCGGCAAGTTGGGTTGCGACTTGCAGATCCAGGTGGAAAACATCGAAAAAGAAGGCGGCGACGATCCCGACATCGTCATCGCCGACGGCCGTTACCGTTTTGTCGGCGAAATGATGGCCGCCTGCTTCCATCAGCCGCGCAAGGTTTCCCTGGCGCTGACCCGGCGCATCGACAAGGTGGTGCTGAACCGCTTTTTGGGCGTGCCGGTGTTCCTGCTGGCCATGTATCTGATGTTCCTGTTCACCATCAATATCGGCGGCGCCTTCATCGACTTCTTCGACCAGGCGGTGGGCGCCATCATGGTGGACGGCCTGGGCGAGGCGCTGACCGCCATCGGCCTGCCGGAAGGATTGGTGGTGATCGCCAAGGGCTTCGGGTCCGGCGTGCAGACGGTGTCCACCTTCATCCCGATCATCGCCTGCCTGTTCCTGTTCCTGTCCTTCCTGGAGGATTCGGGCTATATGGCGCGCGCTGCCTTCGTCATGGACCGCGCCATGCGGGCCATCGGCCTGCCCGGCAAGTCGTTCGTGCCGCTGATCGTCGGTTTCGGCTGCAACGTGCCGGCCATCATGGCCACCCGCACCCTGGAAAACCGCCGCGACCGCATCCTGACCGCGCTGATGGCGCCGTTCATGTCGTGCGGGGCCCGGCTGCCGGTCTTCGCCCTGTTCGCCGCCGCCTTCTTCCCGGTCAACGGCCAGAACATCGTCTTCGGCCTGTATCTGGTGGGCCTGGGTTTCGCGGTGCTGACCGGCCTGATCCTGAAGCACACGCTGTTGCAGGGCGAAGTGTCGCATTTCGTCATGGAATTGCCGCCCTACCACCTGCCGACCCTGCGCACCGTGGTGCTGCAAGCCTGGCAGCGCCTGCGCGAATTCATCTTCAAGGCCGGCCAGGTGATCGTTCCCATCGTCATGGTGCTGTCCTTCTTCAGCGCTTTGGGCACCGACGGCAGCTTCGGCAAGGAAGACAGCCGTGATTCGGTGCTGGCCGCCGCCAGCCAAAGCATCGTCCCGGTGTTCAAGCCCATGGGCCTGACCGAGGACAACTGGCCGGCCGCCGTCGGCCTGTTCACCGGCATCTTCGCCAAGGAAGCGGTGGTCGGCACGCTGAACACCCTTTATGCCCAAGCCGCCGAACAGGACGCCGCCGCTGCGGCCGAAACCGCCCCCCCGGCGGAAGGGGTGGAAGGCGAAGCCGTCGTCGCCGAAGCGGAAGCCACCGAGACCCTGGGCGGAAAATTGATGGCCGCCCTGGCCACCATCCCCGAGAACCTGGCCGGAATCGTCGATTCCCTGGGTGACCCCCTGGGCCTGGACGTCAGCTACGTGTCCGATTCGGGCGCGGCGGCCGAGGAACTGGAAGTGGGCGACGGCACTTTCGGTGCCATGGTCGCCCGTTTCACCGGGGTGTCGGGCGCCATGGCCTACATGGTGCTGATCCTGCTGTACACGCCTTGCGTCGCGGCCCTGGGCGCCATCCGCCACGAGACCAGCATGGGCTGGACCCTGTTCGCCACCGGCTGGACCACCATGATCGGCTACACCGCGTCGGTCAGCGTCTATCAGGCGGCCAATTTCGCCACCGATCCGGCGACCGCCACCTTGTGGCTGTCCTTGTGCGGCGGCACCCTGGTCATGCTGGTGGCCGCCATGTGGATGGTCGGCCGCGCCCAGGCCCGCCGTCTGGCGGCGACCATGCCGGCGGAATAAGGGGGCGGCCATGACCCTGTCCGAACTGAAAGCCTACATGATCGACCGCAAGCGGGCGTCGATGACCGAGATCACCATGCATTTCGACACCCCGGCCAGCGCCGTGCAACCCATGCTGGACCAATGGATCGCCAAGGGAAAGCTGCGCAAGCTGGACATCATGGGCGGTTGCGGCAAGGCGGGCGGCGGCTGCGCCTGCAAGGAAAAGCCCTCGGACATCTTCGAATGGACCCTGTGACCGTCTTCGCCTCGGTGCTGCCGGGCCGCATCCGGCTGCGCCACCCGATCTTGCGCGATGCGGCCGTGCACGCTGACCTGTCCGCACGCTTGGGCGAAATGGTTCGCGTGCAGGGCAACCCGGCCATCGGTTCGCTACTGCTGACCTTCGATCCCGCTGAAAGCGGCATGGAAGGCCGTGTCCGCGCCATCGTGGCGGAAGTCCTTCCCGCCGAACCGGCGGCGAGGACGTCTGTCCCCCATGTGGGCAAGCGCATCGCCCTGAAGCGTCCGAAAACCGCCAAGCAGGAGTTGAACCGGGCCGCCAAGATCGGCGCCGTCGTCAGCATGGCGGTGTCGCTGGCCGCGCTCGGCACCAGCAAGAAACTGCACGCCCAGGCTGGTTTCGTCTTCGTCGCCATGATGCTGGCCCACATGGCGGTGCATTGGCGCCGCACCTTCAAGTAACCGGAGTTGTCCCTTGCCCTCCGCCGAGCCCTCCTTGTTGCGCTTCCTGAACGCATTAAGCGTCGCCCACCACGTTCCTGGGCGCATCCGCCTGAAGCTGTCCGCCCCCGTGGGCGGTGAATTGCTGGCCTTGGCCGACCAGGCCAAGTCATTCGGGACGGCGTTTTCCGCCATGGCCGGCATTCGTGCCGTCAGCCTGAACCCCTTGGCGAAAAGCTGCACCATCGAATACGACACCAAGATCATCCCCGCCACGGCCTGGACCGGCCTGTTGTCGGGCCAAGCCACCCCTGGCAGCGAAGCCTTGCGTCAACGCCTGGTTGCCGCCGTACAAAGTTGACCCAAGAAAGGAGCCCGTCATGTTGCCGTTTCTCACCTTCGCCGGCGGCATCATCGCCGGTATCGTCGGCGTCAAGCTGCTGAAGCAGGTCAAGACCCCCGAAAGCCTGGAATCCCTGGGCGACAAGGCCCGCAGCGGCCTGGACAAGGCGGGCGCCGGCCTGCGCGACGCCACCGTCAGCGGTCTGTCGGCCATCGAGAAGTCGACCGCCAAGATGCGCGGCAAGCTGAGCCCCGAGCCGCAAGCCGAAGTCCCGCCGGCCGCGCCGGCCGCCACCACCACCGCCTTGCCGGTGGCCAAGAAGGCAGCGCCGCGCCGCAAGGTGGCCGCCAAGAAAAAGGCCGCCCCCGCCGCCGCCACCCCGGTCGATCCCAAGCCCGAGGGCGAATCGTGAAGAAACGCAAGGCCAAGGCGGCGGCGCTGGCCCCGGCCGAACTGGCCGGCAACTTCACCCGCGGCATGGTCGCCACCGGCTTGCTGGCGGCCATCCAGGACCGCTGGACCGCGGACAAGCCGTCCAACCGCAAGGTGCTGCGTCTGGCCCTGCAAGGTGGTGCCGCCCTGGCGTCCGGCATCGCCACCGCCGAATCCCTGCGCCGGGCCGATGTCGCCCGCGCCGTGCTGGCCCTGGCCGGCGGCGCCGTGAGTGTCATGGCGGTTGAAATGTTGTTGAACCCATCCCCCCGTCAGCCGGCCCAGGAGGTAGAAATTGGCTAGGAAGAACAAGCAGAAGAAGAACAAGGGCATCAAGCGCCGCGACTTGGAAAAGATGATGGCCATGCAGGCGGGACAGGCGCAGAACCAGGGCTTCCTGGGCGGTCTGGGAAACCTGCTGCCCGCCGGCCGCACCGAACAGTTCCTGCTGGGTCTGGCCTTGGGTGGCGTCGCCGCCTATGTGCTCTCGGACGAGGAAATCCGCGGCAAGCTGTTCAAGGGCGCCATCAAGGCCTATGCCGGCCTGGCCGGTTCCCTGGCCGAAATGAAAGAGCAGATGGCCGATCTTCAAGCCGAGGTTCAGGCCGAGCAGAACGGCCTGATATGAGCGCCGAAACCTGGCTGCGTTCGGTCGTGCTGGCACACAGCCTGCCCGGCCGTCTGCGCCTGCGCTATCGCCCCCATCCCCAGGCCCCGGCCGATGCCGGCGCCCTGGAAGGGGTCGCCAAATTGCTGGACGGCGTGGTCTCGGCCCGCGCCAACGCCGCCGCGCGGTCGCTGGTGATCGAATACGATGTTGATCGCACCGATGCCGCCACCCTGGTCGCCACCTTGGCCGGCCTGCCCCTGGCCGAGGCGACGCATGGCAAGCCCGCCGCCGATGACGGCAAGGCCGAGGTCGCCGCCGCCCTGGCGGTGCTGTTGGGCACCAGCGCTTTGCCCCAGGGTTTGAAGCTGCCGGTCAGCCTGACCGCCGCCTTGCCTTTGTTGCGTCACGCCGTCGACGATTACCGGGAAAACGGCATCACCAGCCACGTGCTGGAAGCCATGGCGGTGTCCATTTCCCTGGCGCGGTCCGACTATACCGCCGCCAACACCACCACTTTCATGCTGGCGCTGGGCGAGTACATGGAAAATTCCATCGCGCGGCGCTCGGACGACCTACTGAAACATTTGCTGCGCCCCACCAGCGACCATGTGTGGGTGGTGAAAGACGGGGTCGAAGTGCAGATCCCCGCCGCCGAGGTCCAGGTGGGCGACCACGTGGTGGTGGGTGCCGGTGTGGTCATACCGGTGGACGGCACCGTTTTGTCGGGCGAAGGCATCGTCAACGAAGCGGCGATGACCGGCGAAAGCGTCTCGGTGGCCAAGACGCGCGGCGCCGGCGTGCTGTCGGGCACCCTGATCGAGGAAGGCCGCCTGACCATTTACGCCGAGCAGGTGGGCAACCGCACCGCCGCCGCCCGCATCGCCGATTACGTCGAACAATCGCTGACCGCCAAGTCCGACGCCCAGATCGAGGCCGCCAGGCTGGCCGACCAGCTGGTGCCCACCGTGTTGAAGGTGGCCGCCGCCGCCGCCCTGCTGAACGGCCTGCCCGCCGCCGCCTCGGTGCTTCAAGCCGATTATTCCTGTGCGCTCAAGCTGGCCACCCCGGTGGCCTTCAAGTCGGCCATGTTCGACGCCGGACAGGCCGGCATCCTGGTCAAGGGCGCCACCGCCCTGGAGCGTCTGGCCAGCGCCGACACCTTCATCTTCGACAAGACCGGCACGCTGACCACCGGCATGCTGGAAGTCACCGATTCCATCGCCTTCGACCAGTCGTTCAGCGCCGACGACCTGATCTGCCTGGCGGCGTCGGTGGAAGAACATTACTTCCATCCCCTGGCCCTGGCGGTGGTCAACGCCGCCAAGGCCACCCACAACCACCATTTCGACCATTCCGAGGTGCAGTTCATCGTCGCCCACGGCGTCGCCAGCATCATCGACGGGCAGCGGGTGGTGGTGGGGTCGCGCCATTTCGTCGCCGAGGACGAAGGCATCGACGTCGCCCCGTACCAGGACGTCATCGACCAATTGTACCAGGACGGCAAGACCCTGTTGTTCATCGGCTATGGCGGCAAGCTGCTGGGCATCCTGGGCCTGAAGGACACCATTCGCCCGACCAGCGCGGCGACCATCGCGCGGCTGCGCCGGGCCGGGGTCAAGCGCATCTGGCTGCTGACCGGCGACCATGCCGACCGCGCCGCCGAACTGGCCGCGGAACTGGGGCTGGACGGCTTCCACGCCCAGTTGCTGCCCCAGGACAAGGCCCGCATCATCGCCGAATTGAACGAGCAAGGCGCCCGCATCGCCTTTGTCGGCGACGGCATCAACGACGCCCCCGCCCTGGCCGGCGCCCAGGTGGGCATCGCCATGCAGAAGGGCGCCGACATCGCGCGGCTGACCGCCGACATCGCGCTGTTGGAAGACAACATCGACCGGGTCGCCGACGCCAAGGAACTGGCCAACGCCGCCATGGCCCGCATCGCCAGCAATTACCGCCTGACCGTGGGATTGAATACCGGCATCCTGGGTCTGGCCGCCTTGGGGGCGCTGTCGCCCATCACCACCGCCATCCTGCACAACGGCACCACCATCGGCATCTTGTTGAACGCGCTGCGTCGGATGGTGCCGAAAGGGTGATTTTCAGGCATGATCGCTCCCACAGATGGTTTCATTGGGGGAAACATGCGCCTTGCCATCATCCTTGCGTCGTCGTTGCTGTTTTTCAACGCGGCGCTGGCCGCCGACGCCTATCCGACCCGGCCGGTCCTGAAGACGTCGAAGACGGTGGTGGACGAAACCATCGTCTATCCCACCACCGGCCCGGCCCAGGTCAAGGCCGACATCGTCACCATCGCACCGGGCGCCGAAACCGTGTTCCACCGTCACGGCGTGCCCATGTTCGCCTATATCCTGAAAGGCACGGTGGTGGTGGATTACGGCGACAAAGGCAAGAAGACCTTCACCGCCGGCCAGGGCATGGTGGAGGCCATGACCATCACCCATCGCGGCACCAATCCCGGCCCGGAACCGGTTGAAATCCTGGCCGTCTACATGGGGGCCGAAGGGTCTGAGAACGTCATTCCCATGAAATAGGGCGGTGCCCCCCTACCCTTGGCGGGTGTGGCGCGGCTGGCCGCGCCTTGCTTAGACTGGGGGCATGAACAAGCAAGCCCTGATCTTCGACGTCGACGGCACCTTGGCGGAAACCGAGGAAGCCCACCGCTTGGCCTTCAACCAAACCTTCGCCGAATTCGGCCTGGATTGGGTGTGGGACCAGACCCTTTACGGCAAGTTGCTGAAAGTGTCGGGGGGTAAGGAACGCATCCGCGCCTATGTCCAGGACCAGCATCCGGACATGCTGGTCCCCGGCCTGGATTTGCGCATCGCCACCTTGCATCAGCGCAAGACG
>JAIWOG010000207.1 GCA_020217035.1 Magnetospirillum sp.
GCGCTTTACACCCAGGCGGTGGCCACCGGCGAAATCCCCCTGCGCCCCGGCATCGCCCGCGTGATGGCCGAGGCCCGCGATTCCGGCCTGCGCCTGGCCATCGCCACCACCACGACCCGGGCCAACGTCCTGGCCCTGATGCAGGGCACCGGGCTGAACCCCGACTGGTTCGAAACCATGGCCTGCAGCGACGACGCGCCGATCAAGAAGCCCGATCCGCAAGCCTATCTGCTGGTGCTGGAACGGCTGAAACTGCCCCCCGCCGCCTGTCTGGCCATCGAGGATTCGTCCAACGGAATCCGCGCCGCCCGCGCCGCCGGCCTGGACGTGGTGATGACCCCCAGCGCCTATACCGCCCGCGACAAGGCCGATGGCGCCCGCCACGTCTGGCCCGACCTGGGCCAGGTCAACCTGACGCGTCTGCTGGCGTGACCCATCCGCCGGCCGTCAGCTTTCCGGCTGGGAGGTGGCGAACAAAGCCGCGAGCTTCTCGCTGGCGGCGTCGAAGTCGAGGATGTCGATGGCGTCCTTGACGGCCCCGAAAGCCAGGGCGCGGGGGGGATCAAGCAGCCCGGCCAGTTCGGCGGCGGCATCAAGGGCGGCCATGTCGCTGGCCGCCAGCAGCGCCGACAGCTTGTCCACCTGCGGCGTCACGTCGATGGCGGCAACCACCGATGGGACCGGCATGGCGGCGGGGGCCACCTCGATTGCGGCCAGGCCCGCGACCACCTCGTGCAACTGCGCCGTCAACGACGGCAACAGGGTTTCCGCCTGTTCACGCCGCTCCATTTTCAGCGCTGTTTCAAGGGCGCGGGTCGCCTCGTACAGGGCTTGTGCGCCGATATTGCCGGCGACACCCTTGAGAGCGTGGGCCTGCGCCGCCGCCTGACTCCATTCGCCGGCCGCCATGGACGCCCGGATGCATTCACCGTCGTCGCCGTGACGGGCCAGGAAGTCCAACAGCAGCTTACGATAAAGCGCGGCGTTGCCCATCACCCGGGACAAGCCGGCGGCCATGTCGATGCCCGGCAAGCGGACCGGCAAGCCCATGGCGGGGCCGTCCTCATGCGAACGCGTGGCGGCGTCGCCCCTGTCCACCCGAGCCTGGCCCTCGAGCCAAGACGACAAGACCTTGAGCAGGGCCTCGGGATCGATGGGCTTGGACACATGGTCGTTCATGCCGGCAGCCAAGCAGCGCTCGCGTTCCTCGGCCAAAGCGTGGGCGGTCATGGCGATCACCGGCAAGTGGGCGAAACGGCCGTCGGCGCGGATGCGGCGGGTGGCTTCCAACCCGTCCATCACCGGCATCTGGATGTCCATCAGCACCGCGTCATAGCCGTCGGGGCCGGCGGCATCCAGGGTCATCAGCGCTTCCTGGCCGTTATTGGCCAGTTCCACCGTCACCTGCCAATAACCCAGGATTTCCGAGGCCACCTGCTGATTGATCTCGTTGTCTTCCACCAGCAGCACGCGGCGGCCGCGCACGTTGTCCAATTGCTGGGAATCGCCGTCATGGCCGGCCGCGCCCATATCACCGGCCAAGCCGGGCACCTGCCCGCCGGACGCCAGGATCATCATGGTGTCGAACAACAGCGACGGATTGACCGGCTTGACCAGCAGGCTGTCGATGGCCTTGGCGGCGTCGCTGTGCTCCATCACCTCCTCGCGGTCGCTGGCGGTGACCATGATGATGACCGGGACCACCTTCAACGCCTCGGCCCGCTTGATCTGCCGCGACGCCTCCAGGCCGTCCATCACCGGCATGCGCCAATCCATCAGCACCACCTGATAGGGCGGCTCGCCGGCGGCCTCGGCCCGCATCACCTCGTCGATGGCGGCTTGGCCGTCGGCGCTTTCGGTGACCTGGCAATCCAGCGAGCGCAGCATCTCGCCCAGCACGGCGCGGGTGGTGGCGTTGTCGTCGGCCACCAGCACGCGGGCGCCCCGCAATTCCTGCCAGCGCGGCACCGCCGCGCCCGATGGCACCGGCAGGCAGGTGGTGAAACTGAAGGTGCTGCCCTTGCCGTATTCGCTGTCCACCCAGATGTCGCCGCCCATCAGCTCGACCATGCGACGGCAGATGGACAGCCCCAACCCGGTACCGCCGAACTGGCGGGTGGTCGAGGCGTCGGCCTGGCTGAACGGCTGGAACAGCCGCGCCGCCTGGTCGGGCGTCAGGCCGATGCCGGTGTCGCGCACCGAGAATTGCAGCCGTGCCTTGCCGGCCACCATCTCCTTCAGTTCGACCCGCACCAGCACCTCGCCCACATGGGTGAACTTGATGGCGTTGGTGCACAGGTTGGTGATGACCTGGGCCAGGCGCAGTGGGTCGCCCACCACCTTCTGCGGCAGGTCGCCGTTGGTGGCGAAGACGATTTCCAGGCCCTTTTCCTCGGCCCGGCGGGTAATCAAGTTGGCGACGTCGTCCAAAACGTCGGTGATGGAGAACTCGATCTGCTCGAATTCCAGCCGCCCGGCCTCGATCTTCGAGAAGTCCAGGATGTCGTTGATGATGCCCAACAGCGTCTGCGAGGCGTTCTGGATCTTCACCAGGTAATCGCGCTGGCGGCGGTCCAGCCCGGTGCGCAAGGCCAAGCCCGACAGGCCGATGATGGCGTTCATCGGCGTCCTGATCTCGTGGCTCATATTGGCCAGGAAGGCGCTTTTCGCTTCGTTGGCCTGGTCGGCCTCGTCGCGGGCCTGGGACAACGCCTCTTCGCGCTGGCGGATGGCGTCGACGA
Source organism: Magnetospirillum sp. (assembly GCA_020217035.1). Lineage (GTDB taxonomy): Bacteria > Pseudomonadota > Alphaproteobacteria > Rhodospirillales > Magnetospirillaceae > Magnetospirillum. The sequence goes on from JAIWOG010000207.1 coordinate 2,742, forward strand.
AATAGGCCAGGGAACGGGCCATGTCGGCCACCTCGTCGCCGCCATCGGTGGCGATGGGCACCGGCTTGCCTTTCGCGTGGCTGCTCATGGTTTCCTGCAGGCGCACCAGACGGCCGACCACCCGGCGGTTCACATAGGCCAGGACCAGAAGGCTGGTCAGGATGGCGGCGCCAGCCACGGCGTACAGGACGGTGACGTCGCGGGCGATGAAGCCGGCGAAAGACGTCCGCGCCTCCTCGGTCTCCTTTTCCAACTGGGCGAACAAATTGGTGGCGGCCAGGGACAGCCGCGACATCAGGTTGTCGTTGTTGCGCAGCAATCCCTTGACCCGGCCATCCACCTCCAACCAGCGGCGGCGCAGGTCGAAGACGCTGCCTTCGCCCTGGGCCAGCGGCCGCAATTGCTCGGCCGCCTGGGCCAGCCGGGGATTGCCCCGCCCGGCCAGCGCCGCTTCCATCATGCGGGCGGCCTCTTGCTCGATGCCGTCCAACTCGAACTGACGGCTGACCCCCAGCGCCCGGGTCATCAGCGTGACGGTGCGTTCCAGCGCCCAGGGCGCCACCGCGTCGGACTGCCCCATCCCGCCAATGTCCTGGGAGAGGGCGGTCAACCGGCGGGCGGCCTCGACCTGCTTTTCCTCAAGGACGATGCGGTCGCCCACCGCCACCATCAACAGGTCCAGATTGGCGGCCATGGCGTCGCGATGCACCGCCAGGGTCTTGCGGGCTTCCTCGCCGACACCGCGTTCGGCCAAGTCGTCGAAGGCGCGGGCCAGCACCGCCAACTGGTCGTTGACCACCTCGCGCTTGCGTCGAAGCTCGTACACGCCCGCCGCCGCCGACAGGCTGAGGCCGCTTTCCGACAGCGCCTCGCTGCGCTGGACCAGGCGCGACACCGCCAGCAGACGGCCCATCTGGTCGTCGGCGATGTGGGCGAAGCCCTGGTCGAAGCGACGGGCGCCGACCAGGGCCACCAGCACGGCGGCCACCGTCATGGCGGTGACCGTCAGGATTCCCAGGGTCAGGCGGGTGGTCAGGCCGAAGCGCATGATGGTGGTTCCCGGTCCCAGATCAGCGGAAGGGTGGCGCCCACAACAGGCCGCCCTGGGAATGAAGCGCGTTCTGGCCGCGGTCCAGGTTCAGGTTCTTGGTCAGGTTGCGCTGGTAGATCTCGCCGTAATTGCCCACCTGCTCGATCAATCGCAATGCCCAGTTCTTGTCCAGGCCCAGCTTGGCCCCCGCATCACCCTCGACCCCCAGCAGGCGGCGCACCTCGGAATTGGGGCTGTTCAGGTTCTGCTTGACGTTGGCGGCGGTCAGGCCGAGTTGCTCGGCAGCCAGGGTGGCCATGATCGACCAGCGGATGACGTCTTCCCACTGGCGGTCCGATTTCAGCACCACCGGCGACAGCGGTTCGTGGGTGACGCGGTCGGGCAGGAAGACGTAATCGGCGGGATTGGGCGCCATTTGCTGACGCAAGGATGCCAGGATGATGCCGTCGGTGCTGACCGAATCGCATTGCCGGTCGAAGAAGGCGGCGAACGAGCCCTGGATGGACGAGTATTCCTGTATCTTCAGACCCAGGTTGCGCACCTTGTTGACGCGATTCAGGCCCTCGACCGAGGTGGCATGGCTGACCACGCAGACGCGCCGGCCTTTCAACTGCTCCAGGCTGGCGATGTTGGCGTCGCGGCGCACCAGGAAACCCTGGCCGTCCATCATGAAGGGGGCGGGAAAGGACAGGCCGGCCAGGTCGCGGTCCAAGGTCCAGGTGGTGGCTTCCGACAGCACGTCGATGGCCTTTTGCCGCAACGCCTCGAAGCGGTCCTGGCTGGACACCGAGACGAAGTCGACGGCGCGGGAATCGCCCAGCACGGCGGCGGCGAAGGCCCGGCAGAAATCGGTGTAGAAACCGGCCCATTGGCCCTTCTCGTTCATGGCGGTCAGGGCCGGGCCGAATTCGTTGACGCCGCAGCGCAGGACGCCACGCGCCTTGACCTCGTCCAGCGTCCCGGCCGTGGCGGTCGACGGAACGGCGCAAGCCACGGCCCAAACCACCGCGACGGCGGCCCCCCAGCGCTTCAGCATGCCAAATCCTCCTTTTCCAGACTCTCGATCTCGATTCGGTCGCGGCCCGCTTCCTTGGCCCGGTACAGCATGCGGTCGGCGACCCGCATCAACGTCTTGAGGTCGGCACGGCCACCCCGTGTCCACACGCCGCCCACCGAGGCGGTGACCTTCAATGTGACCTCGTCGTCGCATGTGACCGCCAGCGCCCGGGTCTGCCGCATCAGCCGCTGGGCCACGCCTTCCGCCTCGGCGCCATCGGTTTCCGGCAGGAACAGGGCGAATTCCTCGCCGCCGACCCGCCCCAGGATGTCGCAGCCGCGCAATTCGCGACTCCACGCCTCGGCCACCGCCACCAGCACCTTGTCACCGGCGGCATGGCCGTGGGTGTCGTTGATGCGCTTGAAATGGTCCAGGTCGATCAGCAGCAACGCCCCCGGACGGTCTCCGCGCTCGGCCCGCTCCAACTCGCGTTCGGTCAGCATCTCGAAATGGCCGCGGTTGAAGATGCCGGTCAGGTGGTCCACCGCCGCCATGCGCTCAAGTTTGTCCTTGGCTTGGCGCAATTCGCGTGTCGTCCGCGCCAGGTTCAGGTGGTTGCGCACCCGCGCCCGCACGCTGGTGGGTGAAAACGGCTTGACGATGTAGTCCAGCGCCCCCAGCAGCAGTCCTTGTTCTTCCCACACGCCTTCGTTCAAGGCGGTGACGAAGATCACCGAGGTCTCGCCCGGCCGCAACTTTCCCGCGACCTGCCGACAGATGTCGAAACCATTCATGTCGGGCAGCATGACATCCAGCAGAACCACGTCGTAGGTGTATTCCCCAAGCTTGGCCAGGGCTTCGGCCCCGGTCATGGCGAATGAAATGGATCCCAATCCCGACAGAAGCTCAGCCAATATCTGAACATCAAGCGCAGAATCTTCTACTATTAATATATCCGTTCCACGCTTCATAATAGTTTAGAACCCCTGGAAAGCCCTTCCCCTTAGGATAGTCCTCAAATATATAAAGCCAACACTCTTGTTGCACTTACCGGAAAGACCGGCATGAGCCCCCATTTCCAGTGGCAAAGCCTGCTGCTGCGCGTCAACGGCAACCACGAATTGGGTCGCCGGCTGTTGGCTGCCTTCCTGGCCGAACATCTGTCGCCGGCCGCCGCCCTGGCCGATGCCGACGCGGCCGACGCCCGTCTGCTGCTGCATCGCATGGGGGGCAGCGCCGGCAATCTGGGGCTGGACTCCCTGGCTCGGGCCTGCCGCCATGGCGAAAGCCTGGTGGCCGAGGGCGCGTTCCCCCAGGGCACGGCATGGCACGAAGCCGTGGCCGATATCGAGGAATCGTTGCGCTCCACCCGCGCCGAGGTCGAGGACTTCCTGGCCCTGCCGGTGGCCGCTGCCGGCGCCCCTGAGGCCGACAGCCACGCCGCCGCCGCCTTGGCGGCGCAACTGGCCGAATTGCTGGCGGCAAACGACCTCGCCGCCCTGGCCCTGGCCGAACGTTGGGCCGAAGCCGCCGGCGACCTGGGCACGGCCGCCGTTCTGGACAGCGTCCACGCCTTGGATTTTCCCGCCGCCCTTCGCCTGTTGCAAGACTGGATCGATCGCCATGACTGAGCCCATCCGCATCCTGATCGTCGACGATGAACCGGCCAACATCCAGGTCCTGCACGCCGTGGTGTCGCCGTTGGGGCCGGTGCAGTTCGCCCGTTCCGGCGAACAGGCGCTGAAACTGGCTGCCGACAATCCCCCCGACGTGGTGCTGCTGGACGTGGTGATGCCGGGCATGGATGGCTTGGCGGTGACCCGCGCCCTGCGGGCCACCCCCGCCACCGCCGGCACGATGGTGATCCTGGTGTCGGGCGGCACTAGCGACGCCGAAATCGAGGCCGGCCTGGCCAGCGGCGCCGACGATTTCGTCTCGAAACCGGTGGCGCCTGCTTTGCTGCGCCAGCGGGTGCGCCTGTTGGCTGAACTGGCCCGGCGGCGCCAGGGATGAGCGACGCCAAGGACGTGGTGTTGGTGGTCGACGACGACCCGGCCAACATCCTGGTGATGTCCCAGACCCTGCGGCCCGAATACGACGTGCTGTTCGCCACCGACGCGCTGAAAGCGCTGGCGCTGGCGGTCGAGCGCCAGCCCGGGCTGATCCTGCTGGACGTGATGATGCCCGAGATGGACGGCTACGAACTGTGCCGGCGTCTGAAGGCCGATACCCGCACCAATGACATTCCAGTCGTGTTCATCACCAGCCTTGAGGAACCGGAAGCCGAGGTCAAAGGGCTGCAATGCGGGGCCGTCGACTACATCCCCAAGCCGTTCAATCCGCCGGTGGTCCGCGCCCGTGTCCACAACCACATGGAGATGGTGCGGGCCCGCCGTCGTTTACGTCAATACAACCGTCAACTCGAGGATACCGGCCGCATGGTCGCCGCCGGCATCCGTTATGCCAGCCGCATCCAGGGCGCCATGTTACCCGACCTGGACCGGCTGAAGGGTGTGGTGGCCGAAACCGCCGTGATGTGGAAGCCGTTCGACGTGGTCGGCGGCGACTTCTATTGGGTCGGGCGGCTTGACGACAAGGTGGTGTTCGCCCTGATCGACTGCACCGGCCACGGCGTGCCCGGCGCGTTCATGGCGGTGGTGGCGGCGGCCAGCCTGGCCCAGGTGATGCGCGACCACCGCCAGGGCGATCCCGCCGCCATGCTGGCGGCGCTGAACCAGGTGTTCCGCCACCTGTTGCAGCAGGACCAAGGCGGACCCGCCGCCGATGACGGGTTCGACGCCGCCCTGTGCGTGCTGGATCCCGAACGCCGGCATGTCAGCTTCGCCGGCGCCAACATGCACCTGCTGGTCGCCGAACCGGGCGGCGTGAAACGCATCCGCGGTGATCGCATGGGCCTGGGCTACGCCACCGCCCCTGTTCACGCCCAACTGACCACGCACCAGATTCCCCTGGCTAAGGACAGCGCCTGCTATCTGTTCAGCGATGGAATCGTCGACAACATGGGGGGCGGCCCACGGCCGCAATTGTTCGGCTGGCGCCGTCTGGCCGAGGTGCTGGACCAGAACCGCGATTTGCCGCTGTCCGAACAGGTCGATACCGTCGCCGCCCACCTGGCGCAATGGTGCGGCGACCAGCCCCAGCGCGACGACATGACCTTGCTGGCTTTTCGTCCCTAGATCAGGACCCAATGAATATTGGTCGCGCGGCGGACGATGCACGACAGTTCACGCCCTGGTCGCTGGCTGCGGGCGCCCTGTCGCCTTCCAACTAACGGCGGGACAACGCGGGGATGTCCGAGCGGCGGCGGCTTACCTGGCGCCGCTGATACCGCCCATGGCCGCAACGAGCCCCGCCGGCTTTTGGTCGGGCGCGACACTTTGCCGCAGCCGCCGCACTGGCGGCCATCGTCATCGCATGGCTTTGAATGAGTCGCCGACCTAGCCGACGCTGAACGACTTTGGCCAAGACCAGAAGCAGAAGACTGGGTCGGTCCCATGACCATCCCGGCCTTCGCCCAGGGTATGCGCCAGGAAGATGCCGACCAGTTCACCCAAGCCCCGGACCGTATTGTGGGCTGGTTGATAAATCACCCTTGACAACAGAACAAAGAAAGAACTAATGTCACCCCATCACCGCCACAATTGCGCCCGCGTCCCGTCCTTGGGTCTGCGGGCTTTTTGTTGCCCCTTCCCCCTCATCATCGGAGACCCACGCCATGGCATTGTCGGCCATCGCCCTGTGCTCGCGCGCGCTGTTGAAGCTGGGCGCGGCCACCATCGCCAGTTTCGACGAAGGCACCGCCGAGTCGGAAGTGTGCGCCAACCTTTACCCGTCGGTGCGCGACGCTCTGCTGTCGTCCTATCCGTGGAAGTTCGCCACCGGCCAGGTGTCGCTGCCGCGTCTGGTGGCCCAGCCGGTGGCCGATTATTCCCGCGCCTACCAATTGCCCGCCGACTTCCTGCGGGCCATGTCGGCGGGGGTGGCCGGCCAGGGTTTCGGCCTGTCCTATCGCATCGCCGAAAACCGGCTGCATTGCGATGCCGACGAGGTCACCCTGACCTACATCTTCCGCCCCGACGAATTGTCATTCCCGCCGTTCTTCGACCAGGTGCTGATCACCCGGCTGGCCGCCGAGTTCTGCATCCCCTTGACCGAAAGCACCAGCCGCACCGAATTCCTGTATCGCCTGGCGGAAGACGAATACCGCCGGGCCAAGCTGGTGGACGCCCAGCAGGACGTCCCCTCCGCCATTGCCAGCTTCCCGCTGGTCGAGGTGCGGTCATGAGCGGCGGCACCCTGACCCTGGCCAAGACCAACTTCACCGCCGGCGAGTTGTCGCTGGACATGCTGGGGCGCGGCGACTTGTCGGCCTATGCCAACGGCGCCAAGCGTCTGCGCAACGTCTTCATCGCCCCCATTGGCGGGGTGTCGCGGCGATCCGGCCTGCGCCACGTGGACAACGCACGGGGGCGCGGCCGGCTGATCGCCTTCGAGTTCAACACCGAGCAGACCTATCTGCTGGTGCTGACCGACCTGCATCTGGACGTCTATGCCGACGGCGTGCACGTGGCCGAGATGGCGACGCCGTGGACGTTGGCGCAATTGAAGCAGATCAACTGGACCCAGACCGCCGACACCTTGCTGGTGGTCCACCCCGAGGTCAAGCCGCGCAAGCTGACCCGCACCTCGCACAGCGATTGGACCATCACGGAATGGAGCTTCTACACCGCCGATAGCGTCATCCAGCAGCCCTATCACAAATTCGCCGAGGACGGGGTGACGTTGCAGCCATCCGGCACATCGGGCACCATCACTCTCACCGCCTCGGCCGATGTTTTCGTCGCCGACCACGTGGGCACCCGCTTCCGCCTGCAACAAAAGGAAGTGGAGATCACCGCGATATCCTCGCCCACCCAGGCCAGCGCCACGGTCAAGCAAAACCTGGTCAACACCAGCGCCCACAAGGATTGGGAAGAACAGGCGCTGTCGGCGGTGCGCGGCTGGCCCACATCGGTGTGTTTCCACCAGGACCGTCTGGTCATCGGCGGCAGCCGCGACCAGCCCAACCGGCTGTGGCTGTCGAAATCGTCGGATTTGTTCAATTTCGACCTGGGCGAGGCACTGGACGACGAAGCCATCGAGTTCGCCTTGCTGTCGGATCAGGTCAACGCCATCCGCAACGTGTTCTCG
>JAIWOG010000208.1 GCA_020217035.1 Magnetospirillum sp.
GGCCGCCATTTGCAGGTCTTCACCTCGGGGGCGGAATGGATGGTGTCGGGCCAGCCCTTGACGCCGACCTCGATCCAGTTGACCCGGCAAACCCGCGTCGGTTCGCCGGTGGACCGCACGGTGCCGCCGCGCGACGTGGACGGCGCCACCTTGTTCGTGTCCAGAAACGGCAAGGACCTGCGCGAGTTCCTGTTCGCCGACGTGGAACAAGCCTATCAGTCCACCGATCTGGCCATGCTGGCCAAGCACGTGATGAACGCCCCCGTCGACCAGGATTACGATGCTGGCCGACGGCTGTTCCATGTGGTCATGGGCGACGGCACCTTGGGCACCGTCACCGTGTTCCGCGCCGAGAAGGTCACGGCCTGGACCACCCACGCAACCGACGGCACCTTCCTGTCGGTGGCGGTGGTGGAAGGCGAGGTCTATGTGCTGGTGGAACGAGACGGCGCCGTCATGGTGGAACGCTTCGACGACGCCCTGTCCATGGATGCGGCGCTGACCGGCGAAGCCGATGATCCGAAAATCGTGTGGACCGGCCTGGACCATCTGGAAGGCCGCCAGGTGCGGGTGCTGGCCGATGACGGCGCCCTGGAAACCGTCACCGTGACCGGCGGCGCCGTCAGCCTCAGCGAGCCGGCCCGCAAGGTGCAGATCGGCCTGCCCTTCACCCATGAAATCGAGCCGTTGCCCCCGGTGGTGCAAGCCGCCGGCGGCGCCGGCCCCGGTGCGGTGGTCCGCCTGATCCGGGCGCATTTCCGCCTGTTGGATACCCAGGCATTGCATCTGGACACCGGCAAGGGACCGCTGCCGGTGCCGTTCCGCCGCTTCGGCCGTCACAGCTTCGATTCCGGCCCGCCGGTATTTTCCGGTGACGTCCAGGTCCGCGCCATCGGCTGGAAGCGTGACGCCTTCGCGCCGCTGTGGCGCATCAGCCAGGACGTGCCGCTGCCCTGCACCGTGCTGGCGGTGGCCACCGAGATGAAACTGTCCTCGTAGCGAAAGAACAAAACATGACCGAACACATTCAGATCAACGACGTCGCCCCGCGCGTCCAATACATGGCCGACGGGGTGCAATCGGCCTTCACCTTTCCCTTCGCCATCTTCGCCGACACCGACCTGGAAGTCTGGCTGGACGACGCTTTGCAAAGCGGCGGCTATTCCGTGTCGGGGGCCGGCATCTCCACCGGCGGCACCGCCTTGTTCGTGGTGGCGCCGGCCGGCGGTGTCCGCGTCACCCTGCGCCGCCGCCTGCCCATCCGCCGCACCACCGATTATCAGGCCGACGGGCTGATCCGCGCCAAGACCCTGAACGACGAGATGGATTACCAGGTCGCCGCGCTTCAGCAAGTGGCCGAAGTGACCGAACGCTCGCTTCGGCGTTCCGCCACCTCGTCCAGCCTGGCCGACTTGACGCTGCCGGAACCGGCAGCCAATCGCAGCTTGAAATGGAATGCGGCGGGCACCGGTTTGGTGAATTCCACCAACGACCCCGACGCCGTCGGCGACGCCACCCTGGCCGCCCAACAGGCGATCACCGCCGCCCAAACCGCCGTCGCCGCCAGCGCCCAGGCCACATCCGCCGCCGCCAGCCTGAACAACCCGCTTTCGGCCACTGCCAACCTGTCCGACCTGGATGACACGGCGACGGCACGGGGCAATCTGGGGGTGCCGGCCTTGGCCGACATCGCGGTGGACGCCCGGACGGCAAAAACCGGCATCGCCCTGGACGATATGGCCCTGGTGCACGACAGCCTGGCCGGGGCGGATCGCAAGGTCAGCATCGGCAACCTGCTGAAGGCCGTCAACCTGCTGGACACCGACGCCACCCCGGACAAAGCCGCCGATTACGTCATGACCTGGGACGCCTCGGCTGGCGAGGTCAAGAAGGTGCCGTTAAGCGGGATCGGAGGCGGATGGGAAGTTGCCTCCATCACTGATTTCGGCTCGGGTAACACCTTCATGGCGACGACCATCGACATTACCGGTTTGGATACGTCGCAATTTGAATACGCCATCGACCTGGAAGAGTTGATGCACAGTAAGGCCTACCCGCACACCGACACGATCTACGTTCAAGTCGGCACCGGATCGTCCCCAACCTGGGTCAGTTCGTACAGGGTTCATGCCCTGAAAACCTCCCCGAACTACACCACGTCCACCTTCGTCGGAGGGAACGGCCTGAGTGGTGTTCAGATCGACGGCGGGTCTGACAAAGCATACCGCAGCATCCAGCATGGCCGATTGTGCTTGGCGCCGACCCTGCCGTTCGCTGACGGCTCATGGTTCCCCGGTTACTTGAGCTATCAAGGTGCCTATCACACCTATTCCGGCGGGGAACCGAATTTCATGGACGTCAAGGCGACGTGGTCGGGCTCGGGGCCGGTCACCGCGTTGAAATTCTACACCGGAAGCGGGGGTGGGTTCTATTCCTGGGGACGCATCCGTGTCTCGCGCCGCCGGATCACGGCTTAAAGAGGAAGCGTCAACATGAGCAAAATCATCATTTCGGTGAACAGTCACCAAGTCGTCGAAGCCACCTTGGACGAAAGCGACATGGCTGCGTCACTGATGGCCCAGGCCGAGGAAACCGTCCGTGCCGCGCAAGCCAAGATCAACGAAATCGACGCCCGTCTGGCCGCCATCGACGTCGAAGCCGTCCGCCCCTTGCGGGCCCTTGCCGCCGGCACCGCCAGCCCGCTCGACACCGACAAACTGGCGGCGCTGGAAGCCGAGGCCGCTTCATTACGTACCCAACGGGCGGCATTGCCGCCCCTGTGACACACTTTTGTCCACCCCAAGCCCCGCCGATCCCCGGCGGGGCTTTTTTCATGGAGTAAACACAGATGACCTTGCAGCATTCCTATGGCACCAACGGCATCAGCGATGCCTTCGCCTTTTCCTTTCCCATCGACCAGGAAGCCGACATCCAGGTTCTGATCGACAATATCGAGCAGACGTCCGGCTTCACCGTGCATGGCGCCGCCAGCCCGGGCGGCGGCGTGGTGGTGTTCCTGGCTGCGCCCTCCGCCGGCAAGACCCTGGTGATCCGCCATCGCGGACGTACCGCCGTTTCGTCGGAAGACGCGTCCTCGGGCTATCTGTCCGACAAGCTGGTGGCCGGCGCCGGCATCAGCCTGACCGCCCAGGAAGACGGCGAAGGCCGTCAGGTCCTGGTGGTTGCCAACACCGACGACGCCAACGCCCTGGACCCCGACCAGAACCTGGCTGACCTGACCGACAAGGCGGCGGCCCGCAACAACCTGGGGGTCTATTCCACCGCCCAGGTGGACGCGGCCATTTCCGCCAGTTCCGACCTGGACCTGAAGAAGGCCCAGAACTTGGCCGACCTGCCCGACAAGACCACGGCGCGGACCAATCTGGGCGTCTATGCCACCGCCCAGGTGGATGCCGCCATTTCCGCCAGCTCGGACCTGGACCTGAAGAAGGCCCAGAACCTGGCCGACCTGCCCGACAAGGCCACGGCGCGGACCAATCTGGGCGTCTATGCCACCGCCCAGGTGGACGCGGCCATTTCCGCCAGCTCGGACCTGGACCTGAAGAAGGCCCAGAACCTGGCCGACCTGACCAACCCGGCCACGGCGCGGAACAATCTGGGCCTGGCTGACGTCGCGTACCTGAACGTCGCCCAGGACTGGAGCCAGCCGCAGCGCAACCAGGCGCTGTTCACCGCCAGCGTCGGCGGGGTGGTGACCTTGAACTTGGCCACCTATCAGACCTTCGAACTGGAACTGTCGGCCGACGTCACCTTCGCCGACCCCGCCGTCACCGCCGCCATGGTCGGCCAGCGCGGCAGCATCGGCATCGTCCCCAACGGCTTTTCCATCACCGCCATGGGCGGCCTGTGGAAGCGCGTCGGCGACACCGGGGCGCCGGGCGAGATCACCGGCCAGGGCCGCATCGACTATCACATCCGATCCACCAGCCGCATCGAATACGCCTATAACGACGTGGAGGCATAAATATGTTCAGCGACAGCATGATGCTGGGAGGCGGCCGCAAGGCCGCCTTTTCCATCGCCCATTCCGTCCGCCTGGACGGGGTGGCGGATTACTTCAGCCGCACCCCCACCGTGCCCGGCAACCGCAAGACCTGGACGTTTTCCGCCTGGGTGAAACGCAGCAGCCTTGGAACGCAACAAATCTTGCTGATCACCGGCATCAATACAAACAATTACGAGTCGATCTATTTCGACGCCGATGACAGCATCAATCTCAACATCTCAGTCAATAACGTCTGGGTTGGACGGATTAAGACCCAAGCCGTGTTCCGAGACACGACGTCCTGGGGCCATCTCGTGGTCACCAAAAACGTTGTGTCGGAAACGCCCAAGATCTTTTGGAACGGCATTGAACAAGAGACCACGGTTCTCACCGCCTTCTCGAATCTGGATGGCTACATCAACGCCGGCTACGAACACCGCATCGGCAGTGGTGTCGCGGCCATTGCCAGTGGTGTGTTGAGTGGCTATGTCACCCAACCGATCCTGGCGGATGGTCAAGCCCTGCCCCCGTCCGCTTTCGGTGAAACCGACCCGGTCACCGGATCGTGGCAACCGAAGAAAGTGAACATTTCCGATTACGGTACCAACGGCTTCCATCTGGATTTCGCGGACGCAGCCAATCTCGGCAAGGATGCTGCGAATACCAGTATCGTGGCAATGTTCGAGCCCAGCCAGGCCAACACCGATGCCGGGCTATCTTTCTCGAACAATAAGCGGACGGTCAGTTACGTCAACGCATCGTCTGACGGTTATTTCCCTGTCAACATGCAGATGCAGGCCGAATCCAAGGTACATGTTGAGATCAATGTCTCCGAACTCAACGCCGCTGGGGCTGGGTTTGGTTTATGCCTGCGCAATGCCGGAGTATCACCCGGTTACGAAACCACTTATTTCGGGTTCCTACAGGGCCTTGAGTGGGGAATCATGGGCGCCAAGAACGGTGAGGCGGTTGCACAACTCTCGGCTTCGGCTTCCGCCACCGACCGCTTGACCTGCGAAATTGATGTGGCGGGTCAGACGGTGAAGGTAAGGCAGAACGGCGTCCTGATTGCCGACTGGACCAGTGTCGCCATGCCGGACAATCCTGTGCTCTGGGGCTATACCTCGAATGGCACGGGCACCAGCCGCAGCGGGTCGGCGACCTACAATTTCGGCCAAAGTACCTTTAATGATCCGGTGACGAATGGCTTTTCTGGCCTGTTGGGCGGAAATGACTGGAACCCGGTCAGCCTGTCCTCGGCGGATGTCGTCAGTGACACGCCGGCGAATAACTTCGCCACGATCAATCTGGTTTCCGCATACAGCACTGATTCTGGCTTGTCCAACGGAAACCTGAGCTTTACCGGCGCCAGCGCCTTAAATCTAAATGATTGTGAGGCCACCATCGACTTTAATACTGACGACAGTTGGTATTGGGAGGTGTTTATTAACAAAAGCGACGCCGAGGCGCTTGGAAACGGCTCGGCTATTCGGTTGGGTGTCCAGACACTAGATCGGTCAAATTCTTGGACCTACACCGAAGTTTACGCTGGTAGCGGACTTTACAATTACCGTGGCTACAAATATGTGCTAGCCACAAATCAATGGGCTCCATATGCGGCGGCCTACACGACCAATGATACCATTTCCGTGCTCTGGAATGGTGCAACCAAAGAGCTATCGTTTTGGAAAAACGGCGTTAATCAGGGGGTCGCTTTTAGCGGGTTTACCCAAGATAGGTTGCTGCCGAGTTTCACCGTTAATAATTATCCAAACGACAAGATAACGGTGAATTTTGGTCAGCGTCCTTTTACCTTCACACCTCCGACCGGCTACAAGACTCTCTGCACCGCCAACCTGCCGGCACCAACGATCCAGTCCCCGGCCAAGCATTTCGACGTGGTGACCTATCGGGGGAACGCCGACGCGTTGGGTGGCATCTGGTCCCCGGTGGTGACCGACGTCACGACCTCGGCCGCCGTCTCGTATGTCGTCGGGCGCAACGGCGACTACTTGTATGTCTATCAGGCCAACAACATTTACAGCACCCAGGCGGCGTTCACCGTCTGGCGGAAGAACGCCGACGGCACCTTCACCAAGACCTCCACGGTGACCATGCCCACCGGCTTCTCGCGCGGGTGCGTGGTGCTGTCGTCGGACGCCAATGGCGGCACCGGGTTTTACGGCTACATCTCGAATGGCGACGCGATCGGCCGGTTGGTCAGCTTCACCTTCACCCATGATGGCGGCGGGTCGATCGTCGGCTCCAACTCCATCGGCTATGCCGTCTATCCGGACGGCCTGACCAGGCTGTCGGGGAATCTGGTCGCCATGAACACCGGCTACAGCGGCGGCCTGCACCTGTGCTTCGTTATCGACGGCAACCTGAACATCACCACCACCAACAGCGTGACCGGGGCGTTGGGGATTAACGGGGGATGGGCAAACGATATCCACCCCTTGAACAGCACATCCTATTTGATCGTCTACAAATCCAGTTCGACCACCAAGGTCAGCGTGGTCAGCTATGCCGGCGGCTCGTTGACGGTGATGTCGACGGCGACGGTGTTCGACTACCTGACCACCGACACCAAGATCATCAAACTGGACAACGGGCGGTTCTGGATTCACGACAGCACCAACGACAAGACGACGGTTCTCGAGGTCAACGGCAACAGTGTCGGCGTGGTTGTTTCGCAATTCTCGCAAAATGTGTTCGGGGCGCTGACCATCGGCATGAGCTGGGCTTATCAGAGCTACGATTCCTGGCAAAAACGAGGGACCGATCACTGGCGGATTCCGGTTCTGCACGACGCGTCCGCGGTCAATCCGCAAAGCCTGGTGATCATCGACCTTGCCATCGACGCCACCACTGGTGCGGCCACCGCCACCCCGCTGGGGCCGGTCATCGCCCCGGCCACCAGTCGAGGGGCCGCATGGATGGGAGTGTGGGGAAGCGACCTGGTCGCCAGCTTCGCCAACGACCTGTATTTCTATCCCGACGCCTTCGGTGTCGACGAATGGGGCGAAGAAGTCAGAACCCAGACGGTCGGCGGCCTGGCTTTCAAGCCCGATCTGGTGTGGATCAAGGCACGTTCCAGCGCCCTGGCGCATGCCTTGTACGACTCGCTGCGTGGCGAGCAAAAGCGGCTGTCCAGCAATGCCACGGACATTGAAGCCAGCGGGGATGACGGCCTGACCGCGTTCAACGACGACGGTTTCCGCCTTGGCGGTCTGGATGTCGTCAACAGCGCAAACACCGATTACGTCGCCTGGTGCTGGAAAGCCGGCGGCGCGGCCGTCGCCAACACCGACGGCACCATCCCGTCACAGGTGTCGGCCAACCCAACTGCTGGGTTCAGTATCGTTTCCTATGCGGGCAACGGCTTGGCCGGGGCGACCGTCGGTCATGGTCTGGGTGCCAAGCCCAGTCTTATCATCGTCAAGCCGCGAACCGGCACCATCAACCAGGAATGGGACGTTTACCACGCTGCCCTTGGAGCAACGAAAACCTTGCAGCTGCAAAACACCGATGCAGCGGCAAGCTACAGCAACAAGTGGAATGACACCGATCCGGATTCGGCGGTCTTCACCCTGGGGAACGAAGGGGTGATGAACACCAATGGGCGTGACTGCATCACCTATTGTTGGGCCGAGGTGCCGGGCTTCTCGAAGTTCGGCAGCTACACCGGCAATGGCTCTGCCGATGGGCCGTTCGTCCATTGTGGCTTCCGGCCTGCCTTCGTCCTGATCAAGCGGAGCAGTGGCTCCGAAGACTGGTCGATCCATGACAGCACCCGCGACATCGACAATCCGATTATCAGGGATCTTTTTCCCAACACCGTCGATGCCGAATTGATTCCCGCGCCGTCGAGCTATGCCGAGATCGACTTCACCGCGTCGGGGTTCAAGTTGCGCAATGTGAACAACCGCATGAACGCCAGCGGCGGCACCTACATCTTCGCCGCCTTCGCCGAAGCCCCCTTGGGCGGCAAGAAGACCACGCCCGCCAAGGCGCGGTGACCTGAAAATATGACATCGCCTTCCCCGCCCCGGCTCTGCCGGGGCGGGTTTTTTCTTGTCCCACCAACAACCAAACGGAGGATCACATGCCCGAGGACATGGGCACCATCCGCGCCGCCTGCCGGGCCGAGTTGCCCGAGCGCATCAAGGCGGCGCTGGACGAATACCGGCGTTTCGTCGCCGAACCGCCTCCCGACGACGCCAAGGGCTTCGCCGCCTGGCAGGCCGCCGCCAAGGCGGCACTGTCCCATGTGGAAGGCTTGGTCAAGCTGGCCCGTTGGGCCGAGGGCGAAGCCAGCGACGAACCGGGCGGCCTGGACAGTCTGCTGGCCCAGGCCCGCGACGCCCTGGCCGGTCTGGATGAGGACGATTTGTGATGCGCCGCATCGGCTTTCCCGAATTCGTCTGGGTGTGGAACGCCAAGCTGGGGCAGACCACGCCCGCCCATCACCTGCGCATGGCCCGCTGGCTGGCGCACAAATCGAAATCCCGCCACCGTAACCTGCTGCTGATGGCGTTTCGCTCGTCCGGCAAGTCCACCATCGTCGGGCTGTTCTGTGCCTGGGCACTGCTGGAAAACCCCGATTTGCGCATCATCATCCTGGCCGCCGACTTCGCCCTGGCGAAGAAGATGGTCAGGAACGTCAAGCGCATCATCGAACGCCACCCGCTGACCCAGGCGTTGAAGCCCAAGCGCCGCGACCATTGGGCGTCGGACCAGTTCACCGTCAACCGGCCGGGCGAGTTGCGCGACCCAAGCATGGTGGCCAAGGGCATCGGCGCCAACATCACCGGATCTCGTGCCGAACTGGTCATCTGTGACGACGTCGAGGTCCCCAACACTTGCGACACCGCCCCCAAACGCATCGACCTGCGCGAAAGACTAAGCGAGATCGAGTTCGTTCTGGTGCCCGGCGGCATGCAGCTTTACGTCGGCACGCCGCATTCCTATTACACCATCTACGCTGGCCAGCCACGCCTGGAAGCCGGCGAGGACCGGCCGTTCCTGGACGGTTTCCACCGCCTGGAACTGCCGCTGGTGGATGCCAAGGGGGGCAGCGCCTGGCCGGAACGCTTTCCGCCCGACAAGATCGCGGCGCTGCGACGGCGCAGCGGACCCAACAAGTTCGACAGCCAGATGATGCTGCGTCCGGTCAACATCGCCGACGGCCGTCTGGACCCCGACCGCCTGCGCCTGTACGAGACCGAGCTGACCTATGCCGAGGGCAATTCCCTGCCGGTGCTGTCCATCGGCGACACCCGCATGGTCTCGGCGTCGTGCTGGTGGGACCCGGCCTATGGGGCGCCGGGCAAGGGCGACGGCTCGGTGGTCGCCGCCCTGTTCTGCGACGCCGAGGGCGGCTATTGGCTGCATCGGGTCAAGTACCTGAGCCATGACCCCGCTTTGGCCGATCAGGACGAGGCGACCCAGCAATGCCGTCAGGTGGCCGAGTTCGCCCGCGACCTGCATCTGCCGGCCGTCAGCCTGGAAACCAACGGCCTGGGCCGGTTCCTGCCCGGCCTGTTGCGCCGCGAGCTGGCCAAGCTGGCTTACCCTTGCGCGGTGGTGGAAATGACCAGCCGCAAGGCCAAGGACCAACGCATCGTCGACGCCTTCGACGCGGTGCTGGCCGCCGGCGCCCTTTGGGCCCATCGCAGCGTATGGACCACGCCATTCATCGGCGAGATGCGCGAATGGCGCCCTGGGGCCAAGGGCCGCGACGACGGCTTGGACGCGGTGGCCGGCTGCCTGTTGTCGCAGCCGGTGCGTCTGTCCCGCCCCACCCTGAAAAGCTCCGAACGTGCCGATTGGCGCCCCGGCAACGGCGGCGTTACGGCACCGACGGATTTCGACCTGTAAGACCTGGAGAACAAATATGGAACATATGGGAATCGACCCGCTGTGGTGGGTCACGGCGGTGGAGCTACCCGTCTTGGGCGGGCTGTTCCTGCTGATCTGGCGGGCCCGCCT
>JAIWOG010000209.1 GCA_020217035.1 Magnetospirillum sp.
GGAAGCTGACCAACGCCTGGACGACCTGGCCCACCGCCTGGAAATCGGCGTCGGCCAAGCGCGCGAGGCGCTGTCCGCCTACAAGCTGGAAGTGGCGAAAAGCTATGCCACCACCGGGTATCTGAAAGACGTGGAACGCCGGCTGACCGAACACCTGGTCCGCATCGAGGCCAAGCTGGACTCGGTCGGCGTCAACGGAGGCCGGCCATGAGCGAGCAACCGACCATCTGGCTCGAAACCCAGCCCGACCAGGAAAGCCAGACGCCGCCTGCCCCCCCGGGCTCGGCGGTGGACATCCTGGCCCGCACCTTGTGGGGCGAGGCACGCGGCGAGAAAGTGCGCGGCATCGAAGCGGTGGCCGCCGTGGTGATGAACCGGGTGAAGCGGGCGCAAAATCGCGGTGGCCGCTATTGGTGGGGCAATTCCATCGAGCAGGTCTGCCAAAAGCCGTGGCAATTCAGCTGCTGGAACCCCGGCGACCCCAACCGCGCCAAGATGGAAAAAGTCACGGAAAACGACCGCATCTTCCGCGTCTGCCTGCGCGTCGCCCGCCGCGCCGCCGCCGGCACCCTGGACGACCCCACCGGCGGCGCCACCCATTACCACACCCAGAACGTGGCGCCGCCCTGGGCGCGGGGCCGCACGCCCTCGGCCAGCATCGGCAACCATCTGTTCTACAACGACGTGGAGTAATGGTTGAAAACAATCTCCACTGCTATCAGAATGGGATAGACCCACGAGGGAGGGAGCTTTGAATTTTTCATTCTGCCGCGCCACGAACGAAAATGGACTGTTCCGTAGCCTGGAATGCGAGTGGCTCCAACAAATCAAGAAATATGAAACGGGGCTGGAAGAAGAATACGAGTCTCCCTACATGGAACATGCAAGGAAGATTGTTTCAGAGACCCCGCCTGACCCACGTTATGGCATATTTGTTCTGACAAATGATGCCGCAACTGATGGTGAGCGACACGTAGCCATGGCGCATGTCAACCATGCATGGCCGGGTACCTCGCATGCCACCCTTCGTATGGTCTGGATTGTGCTAGCACCACGCTTTGATTTTGAGGACGTTTCGCCTGACGTTGTTGGGGATGTCGTTGCGGCCTTCCTCTATAAAGGCATTGCTCTTTGTGAAAAAGAGATGCTATCTGAAGCTATGAAAATGCACCTGGGAAACATGGTAGACCGCCAATTTGCCCAGGGTCTGGTGTTGGGCCTTCGCCGCGACTCCCCTCTGGAAGTTGAAGTTCGCGGAAATTGGCTCCACATTGAAAACATACGCCAACGGAGCGAATGAAATGGATGATAAGGCCGGCCTCAAGACTGCCATCCAAAAGTCTTGCAGGGACGCTGTAAAATCTCTTGGGCGTGATTACAAGCGGCTGTCCTGGTTCTATCGAAACACACTCGCTCATAAACCGGAACTGCATAAAGCAGCTGCCTAAACCACAAAGCCCCGCCTTCGGCGGGGTTTTTTGTTTCCACCAGCCGAGGCATTCGCCTCGGCTTTTTTATTGGAGTAACCATCATGATCCCAGCCCTGTTGGCCAGTATCGGCCTGCCCCTGCTGGTCAAGGCGGTGGGCGGCGCCTTGGACGGCGTCGACCATCCCGCCGCCAAGGCCGCCGCCGGCGCCCTGACCCAGGTGGAAAAGGCGCTGAAAGCCGACGAAGTGACGCCCGAGCAAGTGGCCGAGGCCAACCGCCACCTGGAACGCATGGCCGAGTTGGACAGCGCCGAGGCCACCGCCGCCCTGGCCCAGGTCAACGAATCGCTGCGCACCGAAAGCCGGTCCGACGACTGGTATGTGCGCCGCTGGCGCCCCACCTTCGGCTATGCGGTGGCGGTGACCTGGACCGCCACCATGGGCGCCACCGCCTGGGCCATCATCGCCGAGCCGACCCAGGCGCCGACCATCATCGCTGCCCTGGTCAACACCAGCCCCATCTGGGGCGTCGCCCTGGGTGTGCTGGGCATCGCCGTGGTCAAGCGCAGTCACGACAAGAAGATCGGCACTTAAGCCCATCCGGCTTAGGATTTTTCCACCTTCTTGACCTTGACCTGCTTGCGCAGACCTGCCGTCACCTGGTCGGCGGCGCGGGTCAAGGCCGTCTTGATCCGCGTCACCGGGGTGACGAAGTCGTCGGGATCGGGCTGGCGGAACAGCCGCATGGTGGGATACCAGACGCAGGTGTCGCCATGGTCGGTCCACCGCCAGTCCGAGACATAGCGCAACAGCATCCAAGTGGGCTTGCCCAGCGCCCCGGCCAGATGGGCGGCCGAGGTGTCGATGGTGACGATGATGTCCAAAGCCTGCATCAAGGCCGCCGTGTCGGCGAAGCTGGAAATGGCCGGCGACAGGTCGCGCACCAGGGTGGCGGCGCCCAAATCCGCCAAGTCCTGGGCGCGGTCGCCCATTTGCAGGCTCCAGAACGCCAAGCGCGGGTCTTCCATCAACGGCAGTAATTGTTCCAGCGGCCAGGACCGGTCGCGCGGCACCAATTTTCCAGCCCAGATCAGGCCGACGTTCAACACGCTGCCGGGCGGATGCCCCAAGGGCTTGGCCAGCGCCTTGGGCGGGGTCAGGTATGGCACCGGTCCCGGCAAGTTGCCGGCATCGATTCCCAGCCAATGGGCCAGACTCATGATGGGAATCCACAGGTCGTGGGGCGGCGGTTCCGCCCCCTTGGCGAACACCTTGGCCAAACAGGGAAGGGCGGCGAACAGATCCTGCAATTCGGGCAGGCATTCCACCACCAGGGCACCACATTTTTCCGCCAGCATGGGCAGGAAACGGGCGAATTGCAAAGCATCGCCAAAGCCCTGCTCGGCCGCCACCAGCACGGTCTTGCCGCGCAGATCCTGGCCCGGCATCACCTGCGGGCTGGCAAATTCCCGCTTGGGGGTGCGGGCCAGCCGCCAGCGCGACTCGTAACCGGCCCAGCCCTGGGCGTAATGGCCCAGATACAGTTCCGACAAGGCCAGATCCCAGGCGTAGTCGCCATTGTGCGGATCGGCCGCCACCAACTGGCGCATCAGCGCCAAGGCTTCGTCATACTTGCGGGCGTCGCGCAGCAGCAAGGCCAGGTTGTACAGGAACGACGGGGTGTCGGGCTTCAACTGCACGGCGCGGCGGGCATGGATCTCGGCTTGCGCCAGTTGCCCCAGTTCCCGCAAGGCGTTGGCCAGGTTGGTATGGGCGCCGGCATCGTCCGGGGTCAAGGCCAAGGCGCGGCGGTGACTGACCACGGCGGCCTTGACGTGGCCTTGGCGGCGCAACGCCACGCCAAGGTTGACATGGGCCAAGGGCATGGCCGGCGCACTGAGTGCCGCCGCCGCGAACGCCCGGGCCGCCTCGTCCACCCGGCCTTCGCCCCATGCCTTGCCGCCCTGTGCCAGCACGTCGGCGGCGCCCAGGCGTTTTTTCTCCCCGTCCATGACGCCTCCCCCATGATTGGCCGCATATTTTCGCCGCGACCGCGTCCATGGACAAGACGGGATTTTTTTACCCCGCACTTGACTTTTAGAATTATTATCCAAATTAGATATTCATAATATTCAGCAGCAAAGAGGCTTCCCATGCTCATCCACGGTTTTCCCTCGGACGGCATCGTCACCGTCAACCGCGTCATCCTGAAGCCCGAATACGACGTCGACGACCTTCAGGAACGGGTGGCCATGCTGTGCGAGAACGTGAAGACCTATCATTCCGAAACCGGCTTCGTCGGCGGCTTCGTCTGCCTGAACGCCGGCTTCATCTCGAACGAGGGCTCGACCATCGGCCAAGCCACCGAATCGCCACTGAAGGACCGCGAGGCGTTGATCGTCACCTTCTGGAACAGCTTCGCCGACCATGAACTGTCCCACCGTTCCGAAACCTTCCAGCCGCTGTTCCAGGACGTCCTGGAACTATGCGAGAACGGTAACGAGGAAACCGGCTACCACCTGCTATGGCAAGGCAAGGCGTATGGTCCGGAAGAGGCGCGGGCCGCCAAGGCGGCCAAGGAACGATTCGCCGCCGCCTGACGGGACCGGGCCTGTCCTTTCACAGGTGATGCTCGGCCTTGACCAGGTCACCGATGGACACCAAGCCGACCACTTGCCCGTCCCGCATGACCGGCAAGTGGCGGCAATGGGTCTCGGTCATGATCGCCAACAAATGTTCCGGCTTGTCATCGCCGTGACAGGCGATCACGTCGCGGGTCATGCACTGGCGCACCGAACGGCTGACCGCCTCGGCACCGTAAAGCGCCATGGCCCGCGTCACGTCCCGTTCCGAGATGATCCCGGCCACGCCGCCGGCACCGTCATCGCAGACCAAAGCGCCGATATTGCGGTTCAGCATGATGGCGGCGGCCACTTGCAGGCTGCTATCCGCCGACACCAGATGAACTTCGTGTCCTTTGGACTTCAGGATTTCCTCGACCACCATACCCGCACCCCGAACAAGATTTCAGCCATCCTTGGTTACAGCAGGTACGCGAACAGAGTTTTCGCCCCACGCAAACCTTGCGAGTCGGTCTTGTAAACGGATGCTAACCCTTACGCTTGGGCATGGCCGCCTTGCCGGCCAGGTCGCGGGGCGCCAGGTCCAGCACCAAGCGGTTGCCGCGATGCTCGGCCGGATCGGGGCCCAGGGTGAACTGATGCTCGATGCGGGCCGGCGCCTTGGCATGGATGACCAAAAGTCCGCGCTTCAGCCCGCGCCGCATGAAGTCGAAGCGGGCGATCAAGCCGAACGGCTTCAGCCGGTGCCGGTTGGCCTCCCAGTCCACCGACGGGATCCCCACCAGGATGCGCATGCCGTCATCGGCCACATGGGTGTAAAAGCGCGTCAACTCGCTGACGTCCAACACCAGCCGGGTCAGGTTGGGATGTTCGCCCACTCGGGTGTCACGGGTCTGGGTCTGCGCCGGCCGCTCGGCCGCCAGGGCGCAAGCCGGGCCGACGCACAACGCCCCGATCCCCAACGCCAACATCGTTCGCCTGAACGTGGTCATCACCCCTCCGACGGGACAATCGTCAGCAATCTATCCCGAGACGCCCGGTCTGTCATGCGCCGAGGCAAACCCATCCATGCGTCCGCTCGGAAGTCGGCCTAGGGGGTGGCTTATCCCGAAAACCGGTCCAGCACCTGTTCCACCCCGGCCACATAAGGCCCGCCGAACAGGCGGACATGGACCAAAAGCGGATACAGCAGATAAATCTGGCGCCGAACCTCGAAGAAATCCGGGGCAATGGGAGCGATTTCCCCGTAGGCAGAGAAGAAGCAATCGCCGAAGGTGCCGAACATGGTGGAAAAGGCCAGATCCATCTCGGCATGGCCGTAATAGATCGCCGGATCGATGAAGGCGGCGATCCGGCCGTTCTTCACCAGGATGTTGCCGCTCCAGCAATCGCCATGTACCAGGGCCGGGCGCTCGGGTTCTCCGATCCAACGATCCAGCCGGCCGGCCAGTCGCTCGATCCCATCCATGGTCACCGCCGGCAGCCGCCCCACCTTCTGGGCTTGGCGGGCCATTGCCAGCAAGCGGTGATCGCGGAAGAAGTCCAGCCACCGGGCGGTGGGAGGGTTGGGCTGGGCCAAGCCGCCGATCACCGTATCGCGGTCCATGCCGAAACTGTGCCAGGTGTGGGAATGCAAATCGGCCAGCAAGCGGGCCGCATGTTGCTGCGCCGCATCATCCAAGGAATCGCCGCCCGCCACGTGATCCATCAACAGCAGGTCGTCGTCGTCATGGATCACATGGGGAACCGGCAGGCGGGTCTCGGCCGCCAGCCGGCGCAACATCCAGCCCTCCGGCGCCAGGCCGGGGCCGATCTTGGCGACGATCCTGCCGCCATTGGTGAACTCCACCAGCATGACCCGGCCGACGCTGCCGCCGGCCAGCGGACGCATCCCGGCCACCTTGCGCCCGGTGAAGCGTTCCACCTTCGGCAACAGGTCGGGGGTCACTTCAGCAGCGTCCTGACATGGTCCAGCAAGCCCTGCGAGCCGGCCTCGATCATGTCCAGCACCCGTTCGAAGCCGTCGCCGCCGCCATAATAGGGATCGGGAACGTCGCGCAGGTTCAAGTGCGGCGCAAACGACAAGAACAGCCGGACCCGATCCTCGGCACCCTTGGGGCACATCTGGCTCAGTTGCTGTAAATGGCTGCGGTCCATGGCCAGCAACAGGTCGAACTCGGCGAAATCGGCCGGCCGCACCTTGCGGGCCCGCAACGTGGACAAATCGACGCCGCGCTTCAGCGCCGCGGCGGCGGAACGCTGGTCCGGCGGCTCGCCCACATGATAGGCATGGGTGCCAGCGGAATCGACGACCACCCGCTGCCCCAATCCCTGGGACTGCGCCAAGGCGCGGAACACCCCTTCGGCGGTGGGCGAACGACAGATGTTGCCGGTGCAGACGAACAGAACTTTAATCATCAGATGGGCATATCGCCTTCCAGGCGCCGCCGCAAGACTCTTCAGCAACTTCGAGGTCAGCCATGCGCCCCCTGTTCCGCAACGCCTCCATCGTCATCCTGACCGGTGCGGGCATTTCCAAGGAATCCGGCCTCGACACCTTCCGCTGCGAGGGCGGCATCTGGTCCAAGGTGCGCCTGGAAGACGTGGCGACGCCGGAAGGCTTCGCCGCCGACCCCGACCTGGTGCACGAATTCTACAACGCGCGGCGCAACGGATTGCTGGCCCCGGCCATCCAGCCCAACGCCGCCCACCAGGCCCTGGCCCGGCTGGAACGCGAATGGCCGGGAAGCGTTCTGGTGGTGACCCAGAACATCGACGACCTGCATGAACGGGCGGGGACCCGCAACCTGATCCACATGCATGGCGAGTTGCTGAAAATACGGTGCGTCCATTGCGGCTTGCCGCGTCATTGGCAACAGGATTTGGGCGTCGAGCATGTCTGCCCCGATTGCGGCCGCGCCGGAACCTTGCGCCCGCATGTGGTGTGGTTCGGCGAGATCCCCCTGGAGATGGAACGTATCCTGGAAGCCTTGGAGCAATGCGACCTGTTCGTGTCCATCGGCACATCGGGTCATGTCTACCCGGCGGCCGGCTTCGTCGCCCAGGTACGGCGCCATGGCCGCGCCCACACCCTGGAAGCCAATCTTGACCCCAGCGAAGGTGCCAGCTTGTTCGCCGAATGCCGCCACGGCCCGGCCAGCGAAGTCGTGCCCAAATTGGTGGCAGAAATTCTGGGCGATTGACTTTTCATCGCTGCGGGCGTTCAGATGTGCGCCTGCGAAACGACGAAAGATCGTCCATGAGCGAACAGCACGCGCCTCGGCGCAGTGTGATGGCCCTGACCTTCGGGGCCATCGGCGTGGTTTTCGGCGACATCGGCACCAGCCCGCTTTATGCCATCAAGGAAACCTTCGCCGGGGCCCATCCCCTGGCGCTTGACCGTCTGCACATCTTCGGTGTGCTGTCCTTGATGTTCTGGTCCATCGTCCTGGTGGTCTCGACCAAATACGTGGCCTTCATCATGCGCGCCGACAACCGCGGCGAAGGCGGCTCGCTGGCACTGCTGGCCCTGGCCAGCCGCGCCGCGCAAGGCCGCGCCGCCTTGGGCGCCCTGGTGGTCACCTTGGGCATCTTCGCCACCGCGCTGTTCTATGGCGACGCCGTCATCACCCCGGCCATTTCCATCCTGTCGGCGGTGGAAGGGCTGCAAGTGGTCGCCCCGGCGCTGGAGGATTACGTCATCCCGTTGACCCTGGCCATCGTGGTGGCGCTGTTCGTCATCCAACGCCAGGGCACCGACGCGGTGGGCAAGGTGTTCGGCCCGGTGATGCTGGTTTGGTTCCTGGTGTTGGGGATTACCGGCATCCGCGCTATCGGTCTCACTCCGGAAGTTCTGAAGGCGCTGTCGCCCCATTGGGCCATCCTGTTCCTTGCCAATGACGGCTGGATCGGTTTCCTGGCCTTGGGCTCGGTGGTGCTGGCGGTGACCGGCGCCGAGGCGCTTTACGCCGACATGGGGCATTTCGGCAAGATCCCCATTCGCCTGGCCTGGTATCTGATCGCCCTGCCCGCCCTGTTGCTGCAATATTTCGGGCAAGGCGCCCTGTTGCTGGCCCGCCCCGAGGCGCTGGAGAACCCCTTTTTCAGCATGGCGCCGGGCTGGGCCGGCCTGCCCTTGCTGCTGCTGGCCACCTGCGCCACCGTCATCGCCAGCCAGGCAGTGATCTCGGGCGCCTTCTCGGTCACTCGTCAGGCCATCCAGTTGGGCTATCTGCCGCGCATGACCATCATCCACACCTCGGCCCACGAAATCGGTCAGGTCTATCTGCCGGTGATGAACTGGATGTTGCTGATCGTCGTCGTCGGTCTGGTCGTCGGCTTCCAGAGTTCCAGCAACCTTGCCGCCGCCTACGGCATCGCGGTGACCGGCACCATGATCATCACCACCGCCCTTGCCGGCATCGTCATGGTGATGAACTGGGGCTGGAAACTGCGCCGGGTGATGGTGCTGATGGGGGTGTTCATGGTGCTGGAAATGGCCTTCTTCCTGGCCAACACCACCAAGATTCCCCATGGCGGCTGGTTCCCCTTGGCCATCGGCGTCGTCATCTTCGTCCTGCTGACCACCTGGAAACAGGGCCGCGCCCTGCTGATGGCGAAATTGTCCACCGAAGCCATGCCGGTGGAAGATTTCGTCGTCGCCCTGTCGGACCGCGTCGTCCGCGTCCCCGGCACCGCCATCTTCCTGACCGGCACCCGCCAGGGCGTGCCCTTGGCCCTGCTGCACAACATGAAGCACAACAAGGTGCTGCACGAACGGGTCATCCTGATGACCGTCTCCATGGAGGAAGTGCCGCTGGTCAGCGCCGACAAAAGGCTGGAAAGCATCCCGTTGGCCCCAGGCATCCAACGTCTGATCCTGCGTTTCGGCTTCATGGAGGATTTGAACATCCCCAAGACCCTGGCCCATGCGCGAACCGATGAATTGGGCTTCTTCTACGAGCCGATGACCATTTCCTATTTCCTGTCGCGGGAAACCATCATCCCTTCGGCCAACCCCGGCATGGCGCCGTGGCGCGAGGAATTGTTCGCCTGGATGGCGCGGTCGGCCACCAACGCCATGGACTTCTTCCACCTGCCCAGCAACCGCGTGGTGGAACTGGGGGCACAGGTCGAGATTTGACGGCGGCAAGGCGGATCATCCCGCCCTATTCCACCTCGTCGTCCACCAAGCCGCCGGTGCCGCCCAGGGAATGGCGCAACGCCCGCCGGCCCATCAGCTTTTCCTGGGCTTCGACAGGCAGATCCCCCAGAACGATGACACCTTTCTTGATCAGCAGTTCGATCAGGTCCTCGGCGACGCGGACGAAATCAAGGTCGGCAGCCAGGAACGGGTCGCCGATGCCTTCTTCGCGCAGGGCCACCACCCGGCCGACGAAATCCAGCACTTCCGGATGGTCGGGCTCGACCTCTTCGGACTCGTCGTTCAACGGCACTTCGGACAGGGCGACGACGCTTCCGTCGTCGTCACGCAGGACATAGGGCATGGCATGATCCTAACAGAAAACCCCGCTTCGGTCGCCCGAAGCGGGGTTTGTCTGAAACCTTGCCGAAACTGCTGAGTGCAGCAGCTTAGTGCAACTTTTGGGGCAGTTCGGCGATGGCGCCGTCCACCAGCTTGGCCGCCTGGTCGGCGGTGATCGAGCTGGCCAGAACCTGACGCGCGGCCGACACGGCCACTTCCACCGCCACGTTCTGCACTTCGCGCAAAGCCGCGGCTTCCGCCTGTGCGATACGGTCCATGGCCTGGGCTTCGCGACGCTTCAGGCTGGCATCCAGGTCCTTGGCGGCCTGGGCGGCCAGACGCTCGGCTTCGGCCTTGGCGTGGGCGATAATTTCCTCGGCTTCCTTCATGGCGTCGCGCTGCTTGCGCTGATAAGTGGCCAGCATTTCCTGGGCCTCTTCACGCAAACGGGCGGCTTCGTCCAGACGAGCCTTGATCTTGGCGGCGCGGGCGTCCAGGCCGGCG
>JAIWOG010000210.1 GCA_020217035.1 Magnetospirillum sp.
CCCAAGGCGCGGGCCACCGGGCGGAAAGCCAGGCCGACGACCACGAAGAAGGCGACACCGACCCAGAACGAGGCGTCCGCGTAGAACGGAACGGCGGCATGGGCGGCGTCGGCGGCGTAAGCGACGGAGATCATTGGCCGGCCTCCTTCAGGGCGGCGGCGACAGCCGCTTCCAGCTGGGCCTGATCGGCGGCACCGCCCACCAGACGGGCGACGGTGGCGCCAGCCACGTCCAGGGCAACCTCGCGAACATTGTTCAACGCGGCGTCCTTGGCGGCGGCGATGCGGGTTTCACCCGCCTTGATCTGCTCGGCCAGCTTGGCATTCAGCTCGCGGGTGCGTTCCTCGGCCTGCTTGGCCAAACGCTCGCTCGCTTCCTTGATGACGGAATGGGCATGAGCCCGCGACTCGGACAGCGCCTTTTCATAGGCGGCCACGGCGGCTTCCGCCTCGGCCTTCAATTGCGCAGCCTTGTCGAGATTGTCGTCGATCTTGCGCTGACGCTCGTCCAGGACGGCGCCGATCTTCGGCAGGGCCACCTTCGCCATCAGGACGTAAAGGGTGATAAAGGTGACGGCCAGCCAGAAGAGCTGGGGCGCGAAGAACGCCGGATCGAACTGGGGCATCCCGATGCTCCTGAACGGTTTTTATAACCGGGACATCGGAGCGGCAGGCTGCCGTGACGTGGATCATCCCGTCACGGCGCCATCCGTTCCGAAGGAGAACGTCGCCTGATTAGGCGAACAGCACCATCAGCGCCACGACCAGGGCGAACAGCGCGATAGCTTCGGTCACGGCGAAGCCGATCCAGCCGTACAGCTCGACATTGGCCTTGGCGGCGGGGTTACGGCCGACGGTGGCGATCAGGTTCGCCCAGATGTTGCCCACGCCGATACCCGAACCAATCATGCCGATGGCGGCCAGACCAGCACCAATGAACTTAGCAGCGCTCGCTTCCATAACCTTAACTCCTTCGATGAAAACCGAAAAAACCGTTGTTCAACTGATACCCGTTGCCACCCAGTGCTTAGTGCATGTGGATGGCGTCATGCAGGTAAATGCACGACAGGATGGTGAAAACATAGGCCTGCAACATGGCGATACCGAATTCCAGCACCGTCACCGCGCCCAGGAAGGCGAAGGGGACGACGCCGAACACGCCCAGCGCCACCACGAAACCGCCCAACACCTTCAGGATGATGTGGCCCACCGTCATGTTGGCGAACAAACGAACGGCGAGGCTGAAGGGACGCGAGAAGTACGAGATGACTTCGATCGGCACCAGGATCACCGCGGTGGCGAGCGGGGCGCCTTCGGGGAAGAACATGCGCAGGAAGTGGGTTCCATGACGGGCGAAACCGATGATGGTGACGCCGATGAACACCACGATGGCCATGCCGAAGGTGACGATGACATGGCTGGTGTAGGTGAAAGCGCCGGGAACCATGCCCAGCAAGTTGCCGGCCAGCACGAACATGAACAAGGTGAAGATGAAGGGGAAATACTTCCGCCCCGCGCTTCCCACGTTGTCGCGCAACATGCCGGCGATGAATTCGTAGAACACTTCGGCCATGGACTGCCAGCGGCCGGGCACCAGGGCCCGCGAGCGGACCGAGAGCGTCAGGAACGCGGTGACCAGCACCACGGCAATCACCATCATCACCGCCGAGTTGGTGAACGAAATGTCCACGCCACCGACTTCCAGGGGGATGAGGGGCTTGATCTTGAACTGCTCGATCGGATTGGCCACGAGAGTCTCCTACTTGTCCTTCTGTCGCTCCGCCAGCCTACGCTGGGCAGCACCCATACCCACGGTCGCGTCCATGCCCTTGGCGGCGCGGTAGGCGTTCATCACGCCGGCGGCCCCGCCCAACAGCAGGAACAGCACCATCAACCAAGGGGTCGTCCCCAGCAGGCGGTCCAGGACATACCCCAAACCGACCCCCACGGCAACACCCGCGACGAATTCGATGGACAGCCGCATCCCCAGACCGATCCCGCTTGACGCCGTGCGCCGCCCAGGTCCGTCACCGGTTTTCTCGGCTTCCCGCTCGCGCGCGGCGCGAATGCGGGCATCGAGTTCGTCGAACGAAGAATGCTGTTGCTGCTCATCCATTTCGTGCGAGCCCCCTGCACTCCCCGTTCTGGTCACTTCAGTGCCAAAAGCGCGGGCACCATAAGGGGTGCGTTGGCTGGTGTCAAGACCTCAAACCACTAAATATAGTATGTTGATTTCGCACGGAAATTTTTGCATCCCCCAACCCGTTCGGGGGTCTTGTCGCTGCACTGCGAGAGATTCCGCCCCTCCCCGAAGGGGTAGCCCCTTCTCCACCAGTTCAGGCAGGAACCGAGGAATCAGTGATCGCCTCGGCACCGGCCAGGTCCACCGACACCAATTGCGACACGCCCCGCTCGGCCATGGTGACGCCGTACAGGCGGTCCATGCGGGCCATGGTCATGCGGTGGTGGGTGACGATCAGGAAGCGGGTGCGGGTGGTCTTGGCGATGCCTTCCACCAGGCTGCAAAAGCGGTCGACGTTGGCGTCGTCCAGCGGTGCGTCCACTTCGTCCAGCACGCAGATGGGCGCCGGGTTGATCAGGAAGACGGCGAAGATCAAGGCCAGCGCGGTCAACGCCTGCTCGCCGCCCGACAGCAGCGACAGCACCTGCATGCGCTTGCCCGGCGGCGAGGCCATGATTTCAAGGCCGGCTTCCAAGGGGTCGTCGGATTCGGTCAGGGCCAGATGGGCACGGCCGCCGCCGAACAGCTTGATGAACAGGTCGCGGAAATGCTGGTCCACCTGGTTGAACGAGGCCAGCAGACGCTCGCGCCCTTCCTTGTTCAATTCGGCGATGCCATGGCGCAACTTGGCGATGGCGGCCACCAGGTCATCGGCCTCGGCCCGCATGGCGCCCATGCGTTCTTCCAGTTCGGTCACTTCCTGCTCGGCCCGCAGGTTGACCGGCCCCATGTTGTCGCGCTCGCGCATCAGGCGGTCCAACTTGGACTGCAAGTCCTGATGATCGGGGCGTTCCTCGTCCACCAGGCCGGCGATGTCGCGCAATTGTTCCGGGCTCATGTCCAGGCGTTCGGCGATGCGGCCGGCGACGTTGCGGCATTGTTGGTCGGCGGCGGCCACCGCCGCCTCGCGGCGGATGCGATCCTCGCGGGATTGGGCCAAGGCGGCCTCGGCGGCACGCACGGCGCGGTCGGTGTCGGCCTGGGCGGCTTCCGCCTGGGCCAAAACGTCGGCTGATTGCTTGCGGGCGGCTTCCGCCGCTTCCAGACGGTCCAGCAAGTCGGCGCGGCGACGGGCGAAGCTGTCGGGCATGGAGGCCAGACGCTCGATCTCCAGCATGATGGACTCGCGCCGTTCGCTCAGTTCCTCGACATGGGCGCGGGCGGAATCGGCGCGGCGACGCCATTGTTCCATGTCGCCGGCGATGGCGTCCAGGCGGCGCTTGCGTTCGCCCACCTCGCGGATAATGCGGTCCAGGGCGGACCGCGCCTCGACCAGGGCGGAACGGCGTTCGGCCAGGTCGGCTCGCAAGGAATTGACCCGGTCCTTGCCTTCGTCGGCCTGGGGGAAGCCAGCCACGGTTTCGCGGGCCATCAGCAATTCGGCTTCCGCTTCCTCGAAATCGCCGGCCGCCGCCTCGGCTTGTTCGGCCAGGGCGTTCATGCGCGATTCGTGCGCGGCGAAACGCTGCGCCAACTTGGAATGTTCCTCACGGGCCTTGGCGGTTTCGGTTTCGGCCCGACGCACCGCTTCCTTGGCGGCGCGTTCGTTGAGCGTGGCTTCCTCCACCGCCTCGGCGGCCTGCCGAGCCTTGGATTCCGCGTCCTCGACGCCCAGTTCGGCATCTTCCAGCCGGGCCTCCAACTCGCGCAGGCGGTTGCGCTGCGCCAAACGCACCGCCATGGCGCTGGGCGCCCCGGCCCGCGCCGTGAAACCGTCCCAGCGGAACAGATCGCCATCTCGGGTCACCAGCACTTGCCCGGCAGCCAATTGGCCACGCAGGGATTCGCCGCCGGCCGCGTCGGCCACCACGCCGACCTGCGACAGCGCACGGGCCAGGGCGGTGGGCGCGGTGACGTGGCGGGTCAGCGGATCGATGCCGGCGGGCAAAGAGGGCGGGTTGTCCATGCCCCCCAAGGCGGTCCAATGCAATGGCGCGTCCTGGTCCAGCGAGGCGTTGAGGTCCTCGCCCAAGGCGGCCGCCAAGGCCGGCTCGAACCCGGAAGCGGCGGAAACCTGATCCAGCACCGGCGGAAAGTCGCCACCGGCGCTTTGCGCCAACACATTTTTCAGCGCGTCGGCTTCCGCCTTCAGGCGGCCGCGGGCGGTGGTGGCGGCTTGCAGGGCGTCGCGAGCGGAATCACGCGCCGCCTGGGCCTGGATGCGGCGCTTGTCCCAATCCTCGGCCTCGGCGCGGCTTTCCTCCAGATATTCCAGCGCCGATTCCAAATCCATCTCGGCCGCCGTCAGGTCGGAGCGGTCCACCCCTTCCTGTTCCGCCTGCTGAAGCTGGGCCTGGACTTGCGCCACCCGGTCGCGCAGCCGGTCGCGGCGGGTTTCGGCGTCCTGCAAGCGACGCAGCGCGGTGGCCCGCTCGGCATCGGCGGCGGCCACCTCGTCCATCAGCTTGGACAATTCCTTTTCCGACGCCGCCACCGCCTGCACCGCCGTCTCCATGGCGGCTTCCGCCTCGGCGCGGCCGTCTTCCTCGCCCATGGCGGCTTCCGCCAGCATCTCCTGTTCGGCGGCCAAGCGGTCCACCGCCCCTTGCGCGTCCTCGGCGCGGGCATGTTCGCGGGCCAGGTCGGCGCCGGCCTGGGACAGCCGGGCTTCCAGGTCGCGGCGGGTTTCGGCCAAACGGCCTTCTTCCGATTCAAGTTGTTCGCGTTCGATGACCAGCCGCTGCCAAGCGGCCTCGACCTCGCCATGGTGGCGGCGCAGTTCCGGCAAGCCCGCCGCCGCCTCGGCCTGGGCGGTGGCGGCGATGGCCGCCAGTTCGGTGGCTTCCTCGACCTTGAGGTCGGCTTCCTTCAGACCTTGGCGGGCGGCGTCGACCATGGCCAGGGCTTCCAGCCACGACAGGTACAGAACCTGCGCCTCGATGGTGCGGATCTGTTCGGAAAGCGTCCGGTAACGTTGGGCTTGGCGGGCTTGGCGTTGCAAGCCCTTCAACTGCTCGTCCAAGGTGGCCAGCACGTCGTCCAGACGGGCCAGGTTGGTCTCGGCGTTCTTCAGGCGCAGTTCAGCCTCGTGGCGGCGGGAGTAAAGCCCCGAGATGCCGGCGGCTTCTTCCAGCAGGCCACGCCGTTCCGCCGGCTTGGCGTTGATCAGGGCGCCGACCCGACCCTGACTGACCAGCCCCGACGACCGTGCCCCGGTGGAGGCGTCGGCGAACAGCAACTGGACGTCGCGGGCCCGCGTCTCACGCGCGTTGATACGGTAGCTGGAACCCTGGCCGCGTTCGATGCGGCGGACGACTTCCAATTCGTCGATGTCGAACTGAGGCGGCGCGGTGCGCGCCGAATTGTCCAACGCCACCAGTACCTCGGCGACATTGCGGGCGGGCCGCCCCGAGGTGCCGCCGAAGATGACGTCGTCCATCTCGCCGCCGCGCATCTGCCGGGCCGAGGTCTCGCCCATCACCCAGCGCAGCGCCTCGATCAGGTTGGACTTGCCGCAGCCGTTGGGGCCGACCACCCCGGTCATGCCGGGTTCGATCAACAATTCGGTGGCGTCGACGAACGACTTGAACCCCGACAGCCTGAGCTTGGTGAACTGGATCACCCCGGCACGTCCCCCAACGACGCTGTGGTGCTTACTTCGCCGCCTCGGTCAGGATCTTGTTGAACTCGGCGTAAGGCAAGGCGCCGACCACCAGCTTTCCGTTGACCAGGAACGAAGGGGTGGAATCCACCTTGAAGGTCTCGTGGGCGTGTTCGGCCCGCTTCTGGATGCCCTCGAACAGATCCTGGCGTTGCAGGCAGGCATCCACGTCGGCCCCGGTCAGCCCGGCCAGACGCACGGTCTTCTTCAGGGTGTCCAGCGGGTCCTTGGACCCCAGCCACTTGTCCTGGTTTTCCATGATCAGGCCCAGCACGCCGAAATAACGGTCCGGGCCGGCGCAATGGGCGATCATCGAGGCGCCCAGCGACAGGCCGGCGGGACCGGTGGGGAAGTCGCGATAGATCAGCTTGGCCTTGCCGGTGTCGACCCAGTTCTTCTTGATCTCGGGCAGGGTCTGCTTGTGGAAGGTGGCGCAATGGCCGCAGGTGGTGGAAGCGTATTCGATGATGGTGATCGGCGCGTCCGCCTTGCCCAGAACCTGGTCGATGGGGAAGGTGTCGTCCTTGCCGGCGGCCTGGGCGGACAGGGCGGACAGGGACACAAACGCGGCGCACAGCCAAGCGGCAACCTTCACGGGCTTCACTCCTTCACAAATCTGGGCGGATATTAGGCGTCGAATGGGGCGGGTTCAAGGCTTGGCGGCGATGTGACGGCCCAAGCGTTCCAGCACCGCCTTCAATTCGGGGTCGTCGACCCGCTCCAGCGCGTGCGTCAGTTGGGCTTGCGCCTGGGACGCCAAGGGCGGCGGCGGGGCCGGTGGCTGGTTTCGGGGCGGCAACGGCCCATGGCGCAGTTTCAGCCGCGCCACCGCCGCCCAGCCGAAATAGCCGTTGATACGCT
The DNA here is from genome assembly GCA_020217035.1 of Magnetospirillum sp. Lineage (GTDB taxonomy): Bacteria > Pseudomonadota > Alphaproteobacteria > Rhodospirillales > Magnetospirillaceae > Magnetospirillum. Next base: position 6,704 of record JAIWOG010000210.1, read on the forward strand.
CCAGGATCAACGGTTCCAAATGCTGCAACTCGGTGGCGAAGGCGGAATTGGCCAGCTTGATTTCCAAGGTGCCGCCACTGCGCTCGCCCTTGGCGAAGCGCACCCTGATCGGCAGGGTATAGGACGCCACCGCAGCCCCCACGATGGCCGGCCAGTCGACGACCATGGCGCCGCCGGCGAAGCCTTGGCGGCCGAAGATGGGGCGGGTCAGCGTTCCCACCGGAACACCCACCGCCACCATGCCGTATCGTCTTTGGTCGTGCTTGTCCGCGCTCATGGACACAAGGATAAGGCACGGGATAAGGTTGCGCCATGCCCGTCAGCGATCCTTCCGCCCTGCCCCCGCTTCTGCTTGCCTGGTACGACCGTGCCGGGCGTGACCTGCCGTGGCGCAAGAAGCATGGCGAAGTGGCCGATCCCTATCATGTCTGGCTGTCGGAAGTGATGCTGCAACAGACCACGGTGGTGGCGGTGGCGCCGTATTTCCGCAAGTTCGTCGAACGCTGGCCCACGGTTGGCGCCTTGGCGGCCGCCTCCGAGGACGAGGTGATGCACGCCTGGGCGGGACTGGGATACTACGCCCGGGCACGAAACCTGCACGCCTGCGCCAAGGTGGTGGCAAGCTGGCGCGACGGCCGCTTTCCCGACGACGAGGATTCTTTACGCAAGCTGCCGGGCGTCGGCGACTACACCGCCGCCGCCATCGCCGCCATCGCCTTCGGCCGTCGCGCCGTGGTCATGGACGGCAACGTCGAACGGGTGATGGCCCGGCTGTTCGCGGTGACCGATCCGTTGCCCGGTGTCAAACCGCGCCTGAAGGCACTGGCGGCGCAGTTGACCCCCGATTTCCGCCCCGGCGACTACGCGCAGGCGGTGATGGATCTGGGTGCCACCATCTGCACGCCGCGCAACCCGGCTTGCGTGCTGTGCCCATGGATGGCCGCCTGCGCAGGCAGCCGTCAGGGAATCGCCGCCAGCTTGCCGGCGAAACTGGCCAAGCCGGAACGCCCCACCCGCCACGGCACCGCGTTCTGGGCCATCCGCAAGGACGGCGCCGTGCTGATCCGCCGCCGCCCGCCACAAGGCTTGCTGGGCGGCATGATGGAAATTCCGTCCACGCCCTGGCGGGAAACCCCGTGGAATCCAGATGAACTGGCGGCCGAACAGCCGCTGCCCGGCCAATGGCGGGCCTTGCCCGGTTTGGTCCGCCACACTTTCACCCATTTTCACCTGGAACTTAAGCTGGTGGCGGCCAAGACCGCCGGCTCCGCCATCGCCCACGGGCTGTGGGTCCCGCTGGACAAGCTGGGCGACCACGCCTTGCCGTCGGTCATGGGCAAGGTGATCCGCCATGCCCTGGCCAAGGCCTATTGAAGGATGAAGACCATGCGCCTCGCCCTTGCCGCCGCCCTGACCCTTGGCCTGGCCGGCCCCGCCCTGGCCGCCGACCCTTCCGCCCCCGGGGAACGGCTGCTGCTGGTGCCGCCGGCCAACTGGAAGCCGGTGCAGTTGAGCCAAAGCGAGAAGATGGTGGTGACCCGGCTTTATCCGCCCGGCCAGGACGAGAAGAACTGGAACGAGATCGTCACCGTGCAGGTCTACCCCAAGTCCAGCCAGACCGCCCGCCAGTTCGCCGAAAGCATCATCCAATACACCCGCGACGCCTGCGTCGCCGCCGGCCCCGGCCCGGTGACCGAAAAGCCCATCAACGGCTATCCCTCGGCCAGCGTGCCGGTGGCCTGCTCGGCGGGAAAAAGCTCCGGCATGGGCGGCTTCGTGCTGGCCACCGCCATCCAGGGCAAGGACGCGTTGTACGTGGTCCAGCGGCAATGGCGCGGCCCGGCCATCCCGCAAGGCGGCGAGCCCGCCTTCCCCCCCGGCATGTTGCAGCGCTGGAGCGCCTTCGCCCAAACGGTGGGCTTGTGCGACACCCGCGACAGCCGCCATCCCTGTCCCTGACGGGGTCAGGGACAGGGATGGTTTAGCCAAGGGCACGCCCGAAGCGGGCGGCTCAGACGCCGCTCGGGCTGGGATGGTTTCGCCAAGGGCACGCCCGAAGCGGGCGGCTTAGACGCCGCTCGGGCTGGGATGGTTTCGCCAAGGGCACGCCCGAAGCGGGCGGCTTAGGTCAGTTCCACCTTGGGGAAATCCACCTCGGTGCCGGCGGCCAGGTTGAAGTAGTTGGTGAAGATGTTCAGCGACACGTGGCCGATGATTTCGACGATGGCGCCGTTGTCGTAGCCGGCGGCGCGGATGGCGGCGAAGTCGGATTCGGCCAGGCGGCCACGCTTGGTCACCAGCGACCGGGCGAAGACCAGGGCGGCGGCCACCTTGGGATCGGCGCTTTTACCCAGCAAATTGTCCTTGGCCTCGGCGTCTCCGATGCCCAGCGACTTGCCGATGGCGGCATGGGCCGAGGCACAATAGGTGCAGGCGTTGATGCCGGCCACCGCCAGGGCGATGTGTTCGCGCAGCTTGCGGTCCAGTGCGCCCTTGCCCAGGTTGCCGGCGAAGCCCAGATAGGCTTCCAGGGTCGCCGGCGAGTTGGCCATGGCCCGGAAGATGTTGGGCACGCCGCCGAACGAGCGCTTCACGCTGTCCAAGACGGTTTTGGCGGCGACAGAGGCGTTGTCCTGGTCGATCAAGGGAAGGTTGGCCATTTGGTTCTCCTGTGGGTTTGTCCGGGGACTTGCGATGGGCCAAACACTGCCATACGATAGGCATCATTATGTCCGACAATGATTGCAATTCGTCCAAATCCACCCCTGATGACAGCTGCGCCAGCCTGTCGGTCGACCGGCTGGCCGGCATCCTTGGCCGCTTGCGCCTCACCGCCCGGGTCTATCGCGCGCAGCCCTTGGCCGAGCCCGTGGTTTTCGATGCCCGCGCCCACTTGCATATTTTGCGGTCAGGGCGGGTTCAGGTGCGGGTCGGCGATGTCGCCGACACCATCGATGCCCCGGCGGCGATCCTGTTGCCGCAATCCCTTTCCCACCGCGTCGTCCCGCTGAACGGCCCCTGCGATCTGGCGTCGGCGCATATCGACTTGGGCGGCATCGCCAATCCCCTTGCCCAGGCGCTGCCGGCCTTGCAAGCCCTGGACCTGCGGAAGGATTCGCAAGGATGGCAACTGCGCTCGGTGCTGGACCTGCTGTTCGGCGAGGCCGAGGAACGCCATTGCGGACATCAAGTGGTGATGGACCGGCTGGCGGAAGCGGCCCTGGTGCTAATTCTGCGTCAGTCCATGGAGGTGGCCGAAGGCATCGGCTTGCTGGCCGGCTTGGCTCATCCCCAATTGGCGGTGGCGCTGACCGCCATGCATGACCATCCCGGCGCCGACTGGACACTGGAAAGGCTGGCGGAAACCGCCGGCCTGTCACGCAGCGTTTTCGCCGACACCTTTCATCAGGTGGTGGGGGTGCCGCCGGGCCAGTATCTGTCCGGCTGGCGCATGGCCTTGGCCCGCGACGCCCTGGAACGTGGCGAATCCCTGAAGCGGGTGGCCCGCGATGTCGGCTATGCCAGTCCGGCGGCGCTGTCACGGGCGTTTTCACGCCATCATGGCGTCAGCGCCCGGACTCTGTTGAAGACTGATCGTTAAGGGCGGCCGTCTGTTCGAATGCCTGGCACAATTCCTGAAACAGCTCGTCCAACCCCCCTTGACCGGATTTCGCGGCTTGTTCCAACCGCGACGCGGCGGCGGACAGGCGGGCATAGCCCAGGTTGGCCGCCGCCCCCTTCAGGGCGTGGGCGGCGTTGGCGACACGGGATGGTTGGCCGGATCGCAAGGCGTCGTCGATGTCGCCCCGGTAAACCGGCAGCTTGTCGTGGAACGACTGGCACAGGCGGTTGAAACTGTCCTCGCCCAGGGCGTCGGACAAGTCGGCGACCACGTCCATGTCGCGCAGCGGCGGTGCCTGCGGCGCGGCGGCCTCGGCGTTGGCCGGCGGGGCGCTGGCCGGCGGGGCGCTTGCTGGTGGGGCGC
>JAIWOG010000211.1 GCA_020217035.1 Magnetospirillum sp.
ATTCCGCCCTGGGATACAAAAGCCCATGCCGCTTCGAGGCCGAAGCCGCATAAACCGGGAAACGCTCTCCACTCTTTCCGGGCAAGTCCAGATTGATGCATGGGAAGAGAGGGGCGACGGCGAGGCGGCATAGTCAAAGTATAGCGATCGCCATACATATTGCCACCAGATGCTGTGCACCCTTTTCTTTTTCCCAAGCAGCCTTGTGACGTGGCGGCAGAAGATCATCGTGCGATCGACTCTGCCCTAAGACCGCCCCCACATCAAAATTCGTAACGCACGCCAATCAGCCATTCACTCGCCTTCAATTGCCCCTGCTAAGGGGTGGTGAAGCTGCCACTACTCCCCTCCACTTGCCAGGGAAAGTCCAAAACGGTGGTCGCGCAGCCCCCCCTCGAGGCCGCATGCCGCGCTGGTACCATCGGCAGCTCAACCGCCCTTTCTGGCCGACGCGGGCTTCCTCCTGGCACCACAGTTCGATCCGTTCCGTCTCTGGATGGGTGGCCTCGATCTCGCGCATCAGCGCCGGAAACTTTTTTTGAAAGCCTCCTGGGCGGTCGGGTTGGCTTCGGGGTGCTGGGGGCACGCCGTCATCCGAGCGGCACAGCAGGAAATAGCGTTCATTCAGGACAGGTTGACCGGCTCGAACAGACGGATCACTTCGAAAGCGGTAAAAAGACGATCTCGCCCACCAACATCCAGTTGAGTGACGATGCCCAAGTCGGTCAAGCGTTTGATTGCAGTGTTCATCGCCTGGAACGTTACCGCACCACACAATTGAACTAACGCATCGCTGACGGTAAAGGTTGGCTTGGTCAGTATCCAGGGCACAAGTCGGTGGACAACGCTATGGGAGCGTACCGACTTGGTTGCCGCGAGCCACCGTAAATGAATCGTTCCAAGCTTTTCCAGACGCTCCAGGTTTGATGCGGCGCTCTGGGCGACCATGGAGCAGAACACCCGCACCCAGGGAGAGAATTCTCCTGTGCGGCGAGCATCCTTGAGCGCGTCCACGTAGACATTCTTGTTCAGATGCACCGCTTCACCCACGAAGGCACAAGCATGGCGGAGAACGCCTTTCCGCCGTAAGGCGAGCGGTATCAGCAAACGACCGACGCGACCGTTGCCATCCGGAACCGGGTGGATGTGCTCGAACAGCCAATGAGACAGCGCTTGGCGCACCAGTTCGGGCCGCTCATCGTCCTCGGCGGTGAAGCGATCCCACATAACCATAGACTGAGCCGTTGAGGCCGGGGCGGTGTAAAAGAACGTCGCCCCCGTGGCCTCGGGATCATAGGTTCCGTTAGGATGGACTTTCAGCTTGCCGGCGCCGGCGGCAATCATTGGGTCCCTCGCCCCCTTGAACAGGCGCTGATGAATGAGAAGTGCGGCATCGACGTAGGATGCTGCGTCGCACGCGGACAATTCGTCGAATGCGTATGCCGTCGCAGCGACCTCGCGCACATCCTCCGGCTCTTTAGCACGCTTCAGGGAACTTTGATATTCCAGCAAATCGGTGAAGGTCGTGGTCGCGCCCTCGGCCCCTGATGAATGAACTGCGTCCAGGCGCGCGAACAGTTTGCCGACCACGTCAGGTATCGGAAAAGCTGCAAGCGCTCGATCAAACTCCTCGACCGCCTTCGTGGCGCGTTGAAGTTGCCCCCACACGTCCTCGAGCTTGGGAAATAGCGGCGCCGCCGGCAGATAACACAGCCGCCCCCGCTCATCGGGTACGTAGCTGCCGAAACCTTGCATGGCGCACATCCCTATTCAAGCTTTCTTATCACAAGCTATAATATTGATGCTCGGTGTTCAAGGATGATGCAGCATATTGAGGAGCCATTGTCGACAAGCAGGCTTGCCTTCCCCCTTCAGCACACCTTGCGCGGGTGTGCGGGAGTTTGCGTTCGGTTGCTTACCCTTTGCTTACCTGGAATCAAAAAGGCCTTAGCGTTGAAGCGCTAATGCCTTGATATTTTTGGTTGCGGGAGCAGGATTTGAACCTGCGACCTTCAGGTTATGAGCCTGAATGTTTCTTTCCTGCCACAGGGATTGCCGACACCGTGACAGACCCGTTATCCATCAACGTCGTCATGCCCTTCCGGCGAAATGCCCAAGAAAGCTGCCATCAGTCATCAACACACGTTATTACCCCAGAGCGAGACATCATCAGCCGATGACACAGCAGCTGTCTCAGCCTGTCTCAAGCTCAAAAAACACCACCACCGGTTTTGGGTAAAATTTGGGTAAGTCTTCGACTTGGAAAGCTAACCCATTGATTCGCTTGGCGTCCCCAAGGGTACACAGAGTTTTTGCTGCCAGCCGAATCGTGACCGAATGATCACGATTGGGGGATTTTGTGTCTGGGACACGTTGGGGTCAAGCGAAACGTGAAGTCATAGGTCTTTGGCCTTTGATTTCCCTTCGTCTCGAAGAAGGATGCTCTCACCGTCGCATTTGGCTTGAAGTACAAGCCGACGGGCGCGTGACTGTGACCCTGCGCAACTTTTCAGAACAAATCAAAAGACGGCAGAAAGAACTCTTGCCGTCTCCCCACCAACCGGCAGGCCGCGACCTGCTGACGTTGGCTGGTTCTCCCACAACCGTGATTGCTCCGGTCAATCGCCCGGACGTGTCCGAGCCGCCTCCTGCGGAGGTCGGCCCCACGGCCACGTTCGATCACAACGCTCGGGCCAGAAAATTGGACGAGCTGTTTTAACGGGAGCAACACATGCAGGTTGAAATGGTCCTTCAGGGCAAGGGCGGTGTCGGCAAGTCGATGATCGCCTCTTTGCTGGCTCAACACGCCATCGCTCACAACAGCAAGGCGATGTGCATCGACACCGACCCGGTGAACGCCACGTTCTCGGGTTATCGCGCCTTCGATGTCGAAACCCTCGACATCATGGAAGGCGACGACATCAACCCCCGCACCTTCGACCAGCTGATCGAACGGATCATGACGGCGGAAGCCGACCGCATGATCATCGACAACGGCGCCTCGACGTTTATTCCGCTGTGCTCGTACCTGCTGCAAAACGACGTGGCCGGGCTTCTGCAGGAAGGCGGACACTCGATCCGCCTGCACACGGTCATCACGGGCGGGCAGGCCATGCAGGACACGCTGGAAGGCTTTGCCTCGCTGTGCCGCAACATTCCCGACGCCGGGGTCGTTGTGTGGCTGAACGAGTATTTCGGCAAGGTCGCCTATAACGGCAAACCCTTCGAAAGCAGCAAGGTCTACGAAAAGAACCAGGCCCGCGTCGAAGCCATCGTGACCGTGCCGGCGGTGAAGCCGGAAACCTTCGGTCAAGACATGCATAAAATGCTGACGCGGCGCATCACCTTCGTCGAAGCCATCGCCAGCCCCGACTTCACCATCATGGAACGCCAGCGTCTGAAAATGATGCAGCGGACCTTGTTCATGAACATGGACAAGGCCCACCTGTGATGGACGATCCCATCTTCGATCCCGAAACCGGGGAACTGATCCAAGCCGGCGGCGCCAAGCCGCCGCCGGCACCCGCAGCCATGAGCCTCGACGATGCCCGCGCCATGCTGGTGCGGGCGCACGGCGTGGCGATCTCGGCCGATGACCCGATCCTGATGCTGGTGAGCCTGCATCAGGGCTTCGTCGCCGATTACGAAGGCATGCTTCGCCGGCACGACGACGCCATTCGCGGCTTCCTCGGCGCCACCGGGGAAGCCTGCGCCGAAGCTGTCGAAAACGTCCTGGCCAGCCTGAAGGAGAAGACCGTCAAGGCGTCCATCGACAACGCCTTTGCCTTGGTCACCCAGCAGGCCATCGCCATGGAACAACTGCGGGCCGAAATGCGCCGGCACCGCCGCGTCCACGTCCTTCTCACCGTTCTGACCCTGATCGCCGCCGGCCTGGTGGGCGGCGTCCTGACCCTGTTCATCCGCTGAAAGGCATCATCATGTTGACCAAGAAACAAACCATCTTCCTGGCCGCCTTCGCCGTGGCCTTGGCCGCCGCCTTCGCCATGCCGGCATTCGCCGCCGACGCCGATTGGGTGAAGCCGGTCAATGAAGGCGTAAAATCCTTGACCTCTTCCCTGGTGGCCATTGCCGGCGGCGTCATCGGCATCGCCATTGTCGGTTACGCCATCTGGGGCGCCTTCAAGCAGCGCCTGGAAATGCCGACCTTCGTCACCCTGTTCATCTGCGGCCTGCTGGTCGGCATCGGCCCGGCCGCCATCGTCTGGTGGATCGACCTGGTCAAGCAGAGCTGACCGATGAAAGCGCGGTCGGTGATCTTCACGCACCAGCAGTTTCCGCCGTCGATATTCGGCCTGCCGCCCATGCTGGCCATCGGCAGCTGCGCTGCCGGCGCTGTCGCCTATATCGCAACCGTCATCGCCGGGTTCGTGCCTGTGGCCTTGATCGTCGCGTCGCTGGTGACGGTGATCGGCTTGGTCAAAGCCTATCGCCTGGGGAAAGCCGACCGCCACGTCGAATCCGTCTTTCTGACCACCCTCAAGTTCTGGGGCTTCAATTCCACCTGCCGAGGGCTCACCACCGGAGCGCCCCCAGAACGCTCCCACCAGGGAGGCCGCTCATGAGTGTGTGGCCACTCGCGCTCGGCATAGGTGGCGCCGCCCTGGGCGCCGGCATCCTCGCGGTGCCGGCCGCCCGGCGGATGGCGTTCGGTTCGGTCGAAATCGACTGGCTGGGCCAAGAACTGGAACTGGACAGCATCGACATCGACCGCATGACGGTCAGGACCAAAGCCGACACGGTGATGCGGGTCTATCGCCTGGGCGGCCAGGCTTACGACACCAAGCCGGAAGGCGAGCAATTCGCACTGCACCAGGGCCGCACCGACTTCATTCACGCCTGCGCCCGGCGCGGCGTCACGCTGCGCCAGTTCGGGGTGAAACGACGGAAAGAAAACCTGCTGGCCAGCACCTGGCCATCGCCGGCCCTGCAAGAGATCGGCGATGCCGAGGCCGAACGCTATCGCAATTCCTGGGCGCTGCGTTGGTACATGACGCTGCACGCGCCTGCCCTGCATGTGCTGGAAGAAGCCGATGAAAAGGTTTTCTCGCTTCTGTCCAAATACGCGCCGCACCGGCTGGAACAGCCCGCCGAAGACAATGCCGACTGTCCACTGACCGGCTTCCTGAACTTCCTGGTGTGCGGCGATCTGCGCGACGACCTGCGTGCCGTGTCTTCGAACATCTCGGCCAACCTGCAAGCCGCGAACCCGGTTTTCGACAAGAAGACCGGCCTGTTCCTGATGCATCTGCCCAATCCGGTGCATCACCGCATCATCGCGGTGAACGAATGGCCGGAAATGATGTCGGGTCACCTGATGCACGAGTTGATGGCCATCCCTGGCGAGATCGAGATTTCTCAGGTCTGCGTTCCGTTAAGCAGCGAGACGGAAATCTTCCTGTTGAAGCGATCAGCCAACAACCCGCTGTCGTCGGATACCGCCAAAGGCGAAGCGCTGGCCTGCATCAGCCTTCTGCAGGACGGGAAGACTTCGCGTCTGAAGACGCAAAGCGCCATCACCATCCGGGCCGGCAGCTTGGACGAAATCGAGCGATTGACCTCGACCATCGCCCGCATCCTGGGCAATCGCCGCGTCACCTATGCCGTCCAGACCAAGGAAGCGCCGGTCATGTGGTTCAACCGCATGCCGGAACGTGACAACCTGGCCCGGCCGTTGAAGCTGTTCGCCGAAAATGTCGCCGCCGTCTGGCCGTATGAAGCCGCGCCCAATGGGCTGCTGGAATCCCAGTACGGCCGCATGCCGGTGCGCAGCTTCACCACGGGCGGCGGCCAAGCCTATGCCTATCAGTTCCATGCCCGCTTAGCCGAAAAGGCCCTGGGCAACTACCTGGTCATCGCGCCGGCCGGCGTCGGCAAGACCAGCCTGATCCTGCATCTGTTGGGTGGGCTGGCCAAGTTCGAGCGTGTGCCGTCCTTCATCTTCGATTCCAAGGAAGGCGCCCGCTTCATCTGCGAAGCCATGGGTGGCCTGTATCAGTCTTTCGACAAGCTGGATTTCAACCCTCTCGACATCGAGGACACGGCGATCAATCGCCAGCGCCTGTCTCTGCTGGTGCGCTCCATGCTGGGCGAGGCTGGGCAGGAAGACGGTATCGAGGAAATCATTTCCCATGTCGTCGAGATCGCCTTTGGCTTGCCCATCGAGGCGCGGACCTTCGACCAGATCTATCCCCTGACCTTCCCGGCCGGCAGCACCGCCAAGAAGGTGTTCGCCCGCTGGGTCACCGACCAGCGCGAACGCGCCGGCCTTTACGCCCGCATCTTCAATGCCCCCAGGGACGGCTTGGCCGGCCTTCTGGGGCAAAGCTTCATGACCGGCATCAACATGAACGAGGCCCTGGACGATCCGATCCTAGGCCCGCCTGTCGTCGCCCATATCGCCAGCGGCATCGAGCGCCTGGCGCGATCCGGCCGCAGCCGTGGCTTCGCCATCTTCATCGACGAAGCGGCGAAGCTGTTGCAGAACCCGGCCTTCAAATCCCTGGCCGCCGAAATGTACCGCGAGTACCGCAAGTTCGGCGGTTCGGTCGGCATGGCCTTCCAGGACCCCGGCGCCCTGCACGCATCCGGCATCGACGAAGCGGTGATCGAGAACACCGCCTCGTTCTTCTTCTTCCCCAATCCCCAGGGCAAGCGCAGCGCCTATGCCGCGTTCAACCTGAACGACGAACAACTGGACTTCATTTTCGGCGCACCGCAGGGCCGCAAAGTGCTGCTGGTCAAGCGCGACGCGGCAACCGGTTTCGAGGAATCGGTGATCCTGGATGTTGACCTGGCGCCGCTGGGCAACGCGCTCCGCTTCTACCGATCCGGTCCCGACGCCGTGCGCGACTTGGTCAAGCTTCAAGAACAATGGGGGGCGGAATGGCCAAAGCACATCTGAAGGCCAAACGGGTAATCCTCGCCGTCGTCGGCATCATGGTGGCCGGTGCCGCCTATGCCGAATACCCGACCATCGACATGACGGCGATCAAGGAACTCGGCAAGCAGCTTCAAGAGATGAAGAAGCAGTATCAGGCCGAACTGGACCAGTTGCAGGAACTGAAGCAGTCGGTGGCGTTCCTGGACGACATCAGCGGCTTCATGGATGAGGTGAAGAAGGCCACCGGGGCGGTTGGCGCCATTTCCTTGCCGATCCCCAACCTGGAAAAGATCACCGCCCAGACCAAAAGCAACATGCGCTGCCTGATGCCCGACACCTCCATGAAGTGGGGCATCAAGACCGAAGACCTGAATCTGGGATCGATCTGCGAAACGTCAGACAAATACCGAAAGGCGCTGTTTGCCGACCCCGAACAAATGAAGGGGATGACCTTCGCCGAACAGGAACGGCTGCGGATAAAAAGTCGCCTCAACAGAGGGGCATTGCTCGAAGACGCCGCCACACGCGGTTTGGCCCAAACCGACGTGATGCTGAAGCAGGCGGACGAGTTGAACAACTCGGCCGACCAGTTGCAATCCGATCTTAAAGGGGCAAAGGACCTCCAAAACCGCGAACACGTCCAGGCGCAAATCGCCGTTGCCCAACTGCGTGGCCAAGCCGCTCAGCTGCAAGTCCTGGCGCAATTGCTGAAGGTCAACAGCGCCTTAGCCATCGCAGTTGGGGTGCCGGCCGACAAGGTGGCGGAAATCACCAAGGAAGGGGCCGATCAATGACCCTTCAGCTTCTTGATCCGCTCGTCCCGCATGGCTTCCAGCTTCTTTTCCTCGGCCTTCATTTCCGGCGAACGCCAGTCTGGCCACGCACCGCAATCCTGAAGGAAGCGCTTGCGGATGCACGGGCTCGGAAGGGTCTTAGCACGATGAGCATTCGCGTTCGCCAATCTTGCTTCGAATGGTTTCAGTTCTTCAAGCTTGTCAATTCGAGGGGAAACACGGGTAACAACACGATAATAGTCAATATATTGCCAATAAAAATGATCATACCATGTATCCCAAGCAAGCTGCATGTCAAAGCCACGTTCAATGTTCTTGCGCTTTTCCGCTGGATAATTTTTCAACCCTTCAAGGGCTTTGACACCTTTCTTTTTCCATTCATCACGAAACCACGGATCGAAGTCAGCGGCGTATTTCGCCCACTCAGCTTCTTCCTTATCCCAAGTGTTCATCGTGTCCCAGACACGCTGGGCGAAATCCCAATCGAAGAACTTTTCCTTACTGGAACTGATCTTCAAGACGCCGGCCTGGGCGCCTGAGGAGAGCAAAGTCATGGCCAGTACTAATGTAGGCAGCACCCCGACAAGCATCGAAAGTAAATGTTGGACCTGTGACCCCTTGGACAAATACGTCCAATTGACAGGCGACTTTGCCGACAAATTGGGGGAAGCGCTGCAAGAACCGATGCTCATGCTTTTTGCCTCTCTGGCTGGACTGTGGATCGTCTTGTCCGGCATCAAGCTGGCACTCAGAATGACGGACAAAGGTAAAATAATACAAGATTTTGTATTCATCACCATTACTGGAATACTACTGGGAAGTCAAGGCAAGACGCTTGTTCCTATCGTCTACACCTCGGCAATTTCCATCATGAGCGGCGCATCTGCTTCGGTGTTCTCCATCGGTGGCGGCGCGATCAGTTCTTCTGAACACACCGGTATCGCCGCTCTTGCCGCCAGCGGCGAACAAGCGGTGGTCAAGGTCTTCCAAGCTGGTGTGGCGATCTCGCAGGCCGGCTCGCTGGCCAACATCATGAATTACGCCTACGCCTTCATCTTGGTGCTGCCGTACCTTTTGCTCGTCGTCGCGTATGCCAGCCAGGTGACGGTGGCCATCTTCCGCGCCACCATGGCCGGCGTCTTCGCCCCCTTCCTGTTCATGGCCTTCGCCTTCGGCTGGGGGCGCGACATGGCCAAGTCCGGGGCCAAATCGCTCTTGGCGGCGATCCTAGTGCTGTTCGCCTGCACCGCCGCCCTTGCCCTGACCATTTACGGCGTCGTCAACATGCCGGCGCTTGATCCCACAAGATTCGGCGACAACGACGAACTGAACGAATTCGCGTCGATCACCAATCCCGAGTTCCTGGTGATCATGTTCCTGGGCTGGGCCGGCACGGCGCTGATGACCGAAGGCACGTCCATCGCCAATTCCATCGCGCAAACGGCCCTGACCAACGCCGCCGCCGGCATCATGACGGCCGGTGTTACCGGTTCGGCTCTCTGGGCCGGAAAGAAGACCGGACAGGGCATCATGGGCGAAGACGGGATCGGCGGCGTTGCCGCTGCCGGCATGAAAGCGGCCGGGGGAAAAGCCCTCTTCGGCGTGGGCTACGGCGCCGCCGCCGCCGCCCATCATGCGGGCCAGCTTCTCGACAAGTTCAAGAACATCAACCAACCCAGGGACGGCGGCGGCTGACCGCGCCCGATCACTCACGACAGGAGAGAACGATGAAAAGACTGATCCACAGCTTCTACATGACACTGTTCTTGGGTGTCCTGACTGCCGGTAAAGCCGGCCAGCAGCTTTATGACATGTGGCAGAAAGACCCTGCCGGGACATTTCAGAACACCATGTCGCTTGTCACCGTAACTTGGACCGTTTTGTTCATGGTCCTGCTAGTCAAGGACTTTCTGTCCCTCAACGGCGTCTTTGACACCATCACCGACAAGATCAGCCGGAAGCCCCGCCTCGACGTCTCTGCCGCTCTCGCTCGACATGCTGAAATAGGTAAGGATTATCAGCAATCCTTGCGCAAACTTCACGATGAACAGCCTGATAAAGCAGCGACCTCCGCCCCTCGTTCTGAGGGAGGCCGCTGATGAAATCCTCGTTCGCCATCACGATCTCGACCACTTGGCGCCGAGTCAGGCCATCTGTTTTGGTCAATTGGACCAATAATTCACCGAACATGAACGCAAGTGCTCTGGCGGCATCCAAAACGTCGTCACTGGATTCCACGTTCATCCCTCCGGGCAGTTCAATCTTCAAAATAGCACGCGCTTTCCTCGCCGTCGTCTTCCTGACC
>JAIWOG010000212.1 GCA_020217035.1 Magnetospirillum sp.
ACAACCCTTGCCGCCTGCGGCAGCAACCGTGAAATCCAGAAGGACGGCAGCGGCACCGACGAGATGCTGAAAAGCCCGTGCGTGTGCGTGCCCGTGGACTATCAGGCCCCGACCTACAAATGGGTGTCCTGATGAAACTGCCCCCCTGGGTGCGACGGCTGACCAGACGGCGGCGCCGTCGCCGGCACCCGCCGGAATTGGCCCTGGTGGACCATACGGCGGTTCGGAAAGCCGATCCCTACGCCTTCCAGTCGGCGCATCGGCGCCTGGCCTGGATGTTCCGCACGGTGGCGGTGCTCTCGGTGGCTGAAGCTGCCGTGATCATCGTTCTGGCCTCGGCGATCTCCGAGCTGGTGCCGCTGAAAGAGGTCCAAATGGGCCTTGTCCGCGTCGAGCAACATGGTGACCGCACCGTGCCCGTCGATCCGGCGTCGCTGGTTCGGGTGCTGCCGGTCAGGAAGGACACGCCCGGCTTCGACATCCTGATGGAATCCTTCGTGCGCCGTTACGTCCGCATGCTGATGGAAATCGACAAGGTGTCGCAGAACGACCGCATGCGTGAAGCCAACATGCATTCGGACCCGACCTGGTGGAAGACCTTCACCGACGACAAGCTGAAGGAAATCACCGCCGCCCTGGATAGCGGCCTGAACCGTTCCATCGTCGTCGAAAGTGCCGACCGCATTTCCTTCCGCGACAACGTCGGCCGCTATGCCGTGGACATCGTCCAAATCGACGAACGCGCCGGCAAGGTGATCGACACCCAGAAATTCCGCGTCTACGTCGCCGCCACCTCGCGGCCGCATACCGTGCGAGAGAGCGAAAAATACGAAAACCCGTTGGGCCTTCGGGTCCTGGACGTTTCCAAGAAATCCAGGGGGAACTCATGATTCCTTTGTTTATGGGGGCGCTGTTCGCCCTGGGCGTCGTCGTCGTGCCGGCGGAAGCGCAAACACCGTTCGGCGGCAAAGGCCAGCCGGTGGCACCGACACCGCCCCCGAAGACGACACAGCCGACCCAACAGCCGACACCGCAGCAAAGCCAGGTGCAGCAAGCGCAGCCGACCGCCCGTGTGCCGATGTCGCCCGACATGGCCAAGCAGGCGGAATTCCAGGCCGAAGGCGTGTTCCCTGAAATGTCGCGCCCCGGTGCCGGCGGCCAGGTACAAGACGCCTGGAACGATGCCGAACCGCGTGCCGGCGTCTATGTCCAAAAGCTGTGCGACGACTGCGTTTACAAGGTCCGCACCCGCGAGTTCATGACCACCACGGTGATCCTGCCCGAGGACGCGGTGATCACCAGCGCCGATCCCGGTGACGCCGTGGGCTTCTCGGTCAAGATCAAGGCGGTCAACAAGTTGGCCATCCGTCCCGCCAGTTGGGGGCAGGACACCAACGTCAACGTCTACACCAAATCGGGGGCGGTCTATCCGCTCTACATCCGCTCGGAGACGGTCAATTCCATGAACGTCCCCGATTTGGTGGTGAAAATCGTCGGCCGCGAGAAGCCGGCGCCCGTCGAAGTGGTGGCGCCGGCCGGCGCTGTGATCGACGACAAGGAAAAGGACGCCAGCCCCGACGCCCCGGCGATGAAGCCGGCGGACGGCAAGAAGAAGGGCGTCATCCGCCATGTGCCCATGGATGTCAGCAAATTCCATGGCTGGGAAGATTACGAGCTTTCCGGCGATTCCGAACTGAAGCCGGAAACCATCTGGCGCGACGACTTTTTCACCTATGTCCGCTATGGCCGGAAATGGGACGGGATGGAACTGTCCACCGGCTACGTGACCGTGGACGGCATCGACGAACTGGTGAACAGCCACGTCGAAGGCACCACCTTCGTCATCGAAAGCGTCGCCCCGCTGATCACCCTGAAGAACGGCAAGCGGTTCCTGTGCATCCGCTATACCGGGGCGCATTCCTGATGTCGGCCATCTGCGACCTGGCCCTGGCCCTGGGACTGACGCTGTCCGGCACCTGCCAGCCGGCGGCGCCGGCCGCCGATCCGTTGCCGGCGGATGATCCCTCGGCCTGGTCGTACAAGTCACCGCCGCCCAAGGAAGAACCCAAGCCGCCGCCGGTCATGCCGCCGGTCATCATCGAAAAGACGGTGATCAAGGAAGTGCCGGCGCTGGCCGCGCCTCCCCCACCTCCCCCGCTGCCCGAACCCAAGCCGCCGGCCGTCAATCCGTTGGAACTGGCGGTGCGGGCAAGCTATCTGCACCGATCCGGCGGCCATGCGCCGGCAGACGTGGTGCCGGTGGTCCTGCCCGAACCGAACCTGGCCGGCATGCCCACCGGGGCCATGCCCTTGGCCGGCAGTGGTCGCGGTGCCGGCGGTGCCGAGTACGAGGAAGAGGGCAAGACCTCGACTCGCCCGGTGGACAACTCGCGCATCATCACCACCGACCGCTATATCACCGGCATCCTGGAAACCGGCATCAACACCCAACTGGACGGCACGACCGGCGGCCCGGTGGTCATACAGGTGAGCCGCGACGTGTTCGGCTATCACGGCCGCAACATCCTGATCCCCAAAGGCTCGCGCCTGGTCTGCGGCTTCAAATCCCTGGACAAGGTCGGCTCCAGCCGTGCGCCGCTTCGCTGTTCGCGTCTGCTGGTCGCCGAAACCCGCGCCGAAATTTTCGGCATGAAGGCCATGGTCGCGGACCAGCAAGGCCAACCCGGCGTTTCCGGTGAAGTGGACCACCGTTTCGCCGAACGCTACGGCACCGCCTTCATCCTGGCCGGCGTCTCGGCCGCCGTGCGGGCGGCGACTGCCGGCACCGGCACCACCACCAGTTCCAGTTCGTCCAGCGCCACCGGATCGTCCAGCACCTTCAGCGGTGCCGGAGGCGCCTTGTCGGAAGGCGGCGCCGAACTGTCGCAACGCCTGGGTGAAATCACCGCCGCCACCCTGGAACAGACCATCAACCTGACCCCGATCCTGAAGGTGGCGCAAGGCACCCGCGTCACCATCCGCCCCGACACCGATTGGTACATCACCGAAGTGGAGTAACGTCATGCGTCTTAAAATCGCGGCCTTCCTGGCCCTTTGCTGCCTGTCGTCACCACCGACGTTCGCGCAACAGCAACCCGCCACCACCACCGCCCCCTCTACCGCCATCGACAAGGTGGCGGTGCCGGTCTGGCCAGTGACCACGGTGCCGCTTCCCGACATCCAGCCCACGGAAGCGTCCTTCTCGCTGGGCAAGATCGAAGGCGTCGATCCCACCTTGGTGACCGGCGTCACCGCCAAGGGCTTCGCCCGCAAGGTCGCCGTGGACAATCAATCCATCGGCCAAATCCTGGTGGTGTCGGTGTCCAAGGGCGACCGTGAAGAAACCATCTCGGCCGAGGGCCTGACAGCGCAATTCGACGCCAAGGAAACCTCGTCGCTGTTCCCGGAAAAGACGGTTGAGGTTTCCGGCTCCAAGGCCGCCTTGGTGGCGGCGCTGGAACGTCTGGCCGCCCCCAAGGAAGAAAAGGCCAAGACCGAAACCAAGGACGACGTGGCGCAAAACCCGGTGTCGTCGGGCGGCACCAGCAACGACGAAGCCGCCTCCTATCGCTCCCCCACCGTTTCCGCAACTCCGGTCGCCGAGGAAAAGGAACCGGTGGTGGATACCCGCCTCAACACCTCGGAATGCCCGGTCAGGATCGACTTCACCCAGGAACTGGCCATCCAGCAGAACAAGGTGCAGACCTTCACCGATGGGGCGCTGACCAGCGACGGCGAATGCACCGACGGCGCCGCCAGCTATCCGCTGAAGAAATCCTATCCGTCGTGTCCCACCGACATCGTGGACTTGGCCAACCTGAAGGCATGGCCGCAATTCCAGTGGTACTACATCGACGATGCCGGGGAAAACCACCCGGTCGGCGAATGCCAGAAGGACGAGGATACGGTTCACACCGTGACCGAGGACGAGGCGGAATGTCCGATCTATCTGGATTTCGTGGATGCCAAGGCGGTGCCGCAAGCCGCCATGGTCTACATCAACCGCAACAACGCCAAGACCCAGGCACGCGGCTGCGAGAACTCGACCAAGTCGGCGGCTCTGCCCATGACCGAAAGCCCAGACAAGTGCCCGCTTCGCCACGATTATGCCGGCGGGCGATCCTACGAATTGTCCATGTGGACCTATTTGCGCAACGGCGTCACCTATCAGGCCGCCCCTTGCGCCGATACCGGCCGCAGCTTTCCGCATGACAAGATCTACCTGGATGCCGGCGGCAACAACCTGTGCCCGGCCATCACCAATCTGACCACCAAGACGGCCGTCCAGCAGTACCGCATCCGCATCACCGTGGATGGGGTTCCCCAGTTCGTCGGCGAATGCACGCCGGACACGTCCACCACGTCGATCCTGTCCACCACGGACGAATGCATGGACCCGTCGAAATGGACCCACGACCTGGCGGCCAACATCTCGTATGGCCAGGAACGGTTCTATTACCTGAAGACCAACGGCCAGCGGGAATACGTCACCACCTGCAAGACCTCGACGGTGAGCTATCCGCACGACGTGACCATTACCGGCTATCAAAACCACGACGACCAGCTTTGGGCCTACCCGCTGAGCACGGTGAAGATCACCGTCAACGGCACTCCCTACACCATCGCTTCGTCCGAAGTGCTGCCTGGGGCGCCGCAACTGGGATACACCCTGGAAGGAACCATCGATCAGGCGACGGGGAGTTCGTCTTACGACGGCTGCAAGGCTTATCGCGAAACGGCCAAGTTCGAGCGTTATTCCCGGCCTGACGGAACCGAATACCTGAAGCAAATCGGCGCCGGCACTCCGACCGTGGTGGCCGATATCTGCATCTCAACCGTAACTGAGACCCGCCCGGTCAGGACAGGCGAATACCTTGTGCATACGAGTACATCGTGTGTCAATGAAGGTCTATGCACTGATAATTTCAACGTGATGTGGGTGTATCAGAACGTCAGCAAAACCGTAAAAAAGAACCCGGAAAACGGCGTGATCATCGCTACGACCTGCGCTTTTGCCAACAACACGTGGAATGGCTGGTCCGGTCTATCAGGACAGTGCAGCAGGGGGTATTCCGCAGATTCCTGCGGCAGCATGACGTCTACCCCCACGCAGTCGCTCAACGTCCCCCCCTGCCCGTTCTGATCGCCATGACCACGGCGATCTCCCACATCCTGAAGCCGTTGGCCGAGTTCTTCGACGATCCCACGACCGTCGAAATGCGCATGAACCGGCCCAAGGTGGTGGTGGTCGAACGTCGAGGGATCGGGAAGGTGCGCCTGGACGCGCCTTCCCTGACCCTGGCCAAGATCGAAGACATGTGCATGGCCTTGGCCAACCTGACCGGGGTCAAGTTCCATTCCGAAACGTCACCCAAGCTGTCGTGCATCATCCCGGTGGCCCGTCACCGCTTTGAATGTGCCGTGGGCGCCTCGACGCCCAACGGCGTATCCATGGCCATCCGTTGCAAGCACCCGTTCGACCCCACCTGGGAACAGGCGGGGGCAACGCCCCAGGTGGTCGAATACCTGCGCTCGGTCATGGTCCGGGAACTGAATTGCATCATTGCTGGGGCGACCAACACCGGCAAGACCACCCTGGTGAACAAGCTGCTGCGCTTCCTGCCTGACGACCGTCGCGTTGTCGCCCTGGAAGACACCCCGGAACTGGAAATGAACCGGTTCTGGGACGGGGTGTCGCTGCTGGCCGCCCGCGAGGCATCGACCTCAAACGGCATGCTGGACTGGCGCCAACTCTACGACCACCAGATGCGCATCACCCCCGACAATGTGATTTTCGGGGAAATCAGCACCCAGAACGCCTTTGCCGCCCTGGGCTCGCTGAATTCCGGCGTCACCGGCTTCATGTGTACCATCCACGCCGAAAGCCCCCTGCAGGTGCTGCGTCGCAAGTTCGACCAGAACATCGCCTGGTCGGGCCAGAACATGCGGGACGTACCCGAGTTCCTGGCCGAACTGGTGGACGTGATCGTCCAAATCAAGCGCAGCAGCGATGGCTGGCGCCGCATCACCGACATCTACGAGCCGCGCAATGACCGCTGGGTCATGAAGGACGGCGAATTTCTGGAAAGGAAGGCTGCATGATCGTCCTGGCCATACCGCTTGCGCTGGCCGGCGCCGTCTGGGCGCTGTTCGCCGTCTGGGAACGCTTCTATGACTTTTACGCCCTGCAGGGCGATTCCTGGGCCTGGGTGTTCAAATACACCATGGCCTATGGCCAGCCGCCGGGCTTCATCCAGTGGGGCATCCTCGGCGCCGCCGCCGGCACCGTCTTCCTGATCCTGCTGGTTCAGGCCATCGCCATGCGGATCGGCGGCAACACCGTGCACGGTGGCCACGACGACAAGACCATTCATGGTTCAGCCCGCTGGGCGAAACTGGCCGATGTGAAGAAAACCGGATTGTGGCGCAAAACCGGTGTGGTGGTCGGCGGCTGGCGGAAATGGCGGGGAACCGCCACCCTTCGCGACGACGGCCCCGAACACGTTCTGTGCTTCGCCCCGCCGCGTTCCGGCAAGGGCACCGGCCTGGTTATTCCCACCCTGCTCAGTTGGCCCGATTCCACTGTCGTCCACGACATTCGGGGTGAAAACTACGCCAAGACGGCAGGATGGCGAGCCAGCCAGGGGCAACGCATCCTCAAATTCGATCCCACCGCCGAAAGCGGCAGCATCCGTTTCAATCCCCTGGCCGAAGTCCGCATCGGCACCGGCAACGAAGTTGCCGACGCACAAAACATCGCGTCGATGATCATCGACCCGGACGGCAAGGGGCTTGCCGATTTCTGGCAAAAGTCGGGCTTCGCCTGGTTGTCAGCCTCGATCATCTACACCCTGTACAAGGTTCGTCAGGACGAAAACCGCGTCGCCTCGCTGCACGACGTGGACATGGTTTTGACGGCACCGGGCGAAGGCTTCGAAACCGTCCTCGACACCATGATCTCATTTCAGGCGACTACGAAAGCCGCAACCGCCCTGATCCAGTCGGCCGCGCAGGAAATGAAGGATCGGGCCGCGCAAGAGCGATCCGGCGTGCTGTCGTCTTCGAAGATCGACCTGTCACTTTACCGCGACCCCATTGTCGCCAGGAACACCGCTGTCTCCGATTTCCGTCTTACCGACCTCATGCACGGCGATCAGCCGGCATCGCTCTACATCATCGTGCCGCCGTCCGACATCGACCGGCTGCGCCCCCTGCTGCGCATCCTGTGGAACCTGCTGTTGCGCCGTCTCATGCAAACCTTCGACGCCAGCGGCAACCCGACCTATCGGCGGCGCCTGCTGCTGATGTTCGATGAGTTCACCTCGGTCAGGAAGTTGGAAATCTTCGAACAGTCCATGGCCTACATGGGCGGTTACGGCATCAAGGCGTTCCTGATCGTCCAGGACCTGACCCAGTTGCAAAGCACCTATGGCCGCGACAACGCCATCATGGGGCTGTGCAAGGTCAAGATCGCCTATGCCCCCAACGAGGTTTCGACGGCAAAAACCCTGTCGGAAATGTGCGGCAAGGCCACCATCGTACAGGCGAAGCGCAGCCGGCGCCGGCAAGCCTTCCAGGTTTTCGGCGGCGACGTCACCGACAACATGGCCGAAGTGGGCCGCCCCCTGCTCACTCCCGACGAATGCATGCGGCTGAAGGCGGCGAAGAAATCCCGCATCGACCCGACCAAGATCGTCGAGGCCGGCGACATGCTGACCTTCGTTGCGGGGTTCCCGCCGATCCTCGGCCGGCAACCGCTGTACTTCTTCGACAAGACCCTGCGGGCGCGATCCGAAATCCCACCCGTCAACTCCACCAGTCCCGACAACGACGATTCCCACGTCGTCGAGATCGAGGCGACGGCGCCGCCGGCATCGTCCGCCATCACCGCCCGGCTGCGTGCCGTTGGCCAGCAATCCCCCGCCGCCTAAGGAGAGGCCCCATGTTCAACCAGAACTTTGTTTCCCTGACCGGCCGCCTCGGCGCCGATGCCGAGATCAAGACCATCCCGAACGGTCGTGTGGGCGCCTTGTCCCTGGCCGTCGATCACAACTTCAAGAACAACGCCGGCAAGTGGCAAACCGCCACCAGCTGGTTCCGCGTCATCACCTACATGCCCTGGCTGATCGACAACGTGTTGGCCAGCGAAGCGACCAAAGGCCGCACCATGTTCATCCAGGGAAGCCTGCGGTCCAGGTCGTGGGATCAGAACGGCAAGACTTACAACACGGTTGAAATCGAGGTTGATCCCAGCGGTGGCATTGTCCCCATTCACGATGACAACAAGCCGGTCAACCTGGTGCACCTGGTCGGCCGGCTGGGGGACCACGCCACCATCAAGACCCTGCCCGGCCAAGGCGGCGGCAAGATGGCCTCGTTCAGCCTGGCCGCCAGCCGTTCGTTCAAGGACAGCGCCGGCCAATGGCAGAACGCCACCGACTGGCTGCGCGTCTTCACCTTCCAACCGTCGCTGATCGACAAGACCTTGGCCAAGACCGCCACCAAGGGACGGCTGGTTCTGGTGCAAGGCGCCCTTCGCGCCCGCGAATGGCCCGACGAAGACGGCGAAATCCGCAAGGCCATCGAGATCGAAGTCGATGGCAAAGGCGACATCACCCCGGTTCTTGAAGACAAGCCCTAACCCAGGAGGACACGACATGGACGACTTTAACGACAAGGAAAAGAATCTGGTCGCGGCCAAGCAGATTGCCGACATGGCCAGCGCCGGCAAGCCGGTGGCCGTCGATCCCGACACGGCCGACCGAATGGGCGCCTTCGAAGAAGACGCCATATCGCCTGACGACGCGCTGGAAAGCCGCTTCGACGACGTGGTCGAAGGTGGCGATCAATGAGCAACTACCGCGACGAGATCGCCGCCGAAATCATCGCCCAAATGGAAGCCGGCACCGCGCCCTGGATGAAGCCGTGGAAGGCCGGCGTCCTGGGCGCCGCCCCGTACAATCCCGTCACCGACAAGCCTTACCGCGGCATCAACGATCTGTGGCTGTCCATGCGCGGCCGCGGTGACCCGCGCTGGATGACCTATAAGCAAGCTGCCGAACAGGGCGCTCAGGTCCGCAAGGGCGAGAAGTCCACCACCATCGAATATTGGCAGTGGTCGGAACGGGTGGCGGTCAAGGACGGCAACGGCAAGCCCGTCCTCGATGCCGATGGCCAGCAGCAATACGAAACCCACCGGCTGGATCGTCCCAAGGTGTTCTTCGCCAAGGTCTTCAACGCCGAACAAATCGACGGCCTGGAACCCTTCGTCGCCCCGGCGCCAAGCTTCGATCCCATCGAACGGGCCGAAGCGATCATCGCCAGTGCCGGCGTCCCGGTCTTCCACGACCAGAACGACCGGGCGTTCTATACGGTCCAGCGTGACGAAATCCACCTGCCGGCACAGGCTGCCTTTGACGGCCCTGCTCCCTATTACGCCACCCTCTTGCACGAGCTGGGGCACGCCACCCGTCACCCGTCGCGGCTGAACCGGGAAAACGGCCCGTTCGGCTCGGAACTCTATGCCCGCGAAGAACTGCGGGCCGAGATCGCCAGCTTCATGCTGGCCCGCGACATGGGCATCGGCCATGAACCCGACCAGCATGCGGCCTATGTCGAATCCTGGCTGAAGGCGCTGAAGGAAGACAAGAACGAGATTTTCCGCGCCGCCCGCGACGCCGAAACCATCAAGACGTGGGTCATGGAACCGGAACGCCGGCCGGAACTGGAACGCAGTGCGGGTCAAGCCGTGCCGACGCCTGCGCAGGTGATCAACACACCGAACGAGGAGCGCCAACAAATGACCACGGCGACAATCCAAGCGGCTGTTAAGGCATATGCAGAAACCTACGCGCTCGACATCGAAGACGTTG
Organism: Magnetospirillum sp.; assembly: GCA_020217035.1. Lineage (GTDB taxonomy): Bacteria > Pseudomonadota > Alphaproteobacteria > Rhodospirillales > Magnetospirillaceae > Magnetospirillum. Next base: position 9,873 of record JAIWOG010000212.1, read on the forward strand.
CCAAACACGGTGATCGTGGGTCCACACCGTACCTGTTGGCGGATGGCCGCATCGTCGGGACAGGCGGTGATCCGACCTCTTTCGCGGATAGTATCGGTATTGACCCACCCTATGAACACCGTGTGATG
>JAIWOG010000213.1 GCA_020217035.1 Magnetospirillum sp.
GAACAGACTGGTGCCGTCAGGGCCGAATTCTTCAATTCCCCCGCAGGATACGGGATCGCCATTTATGGCCGTGAAGGGCAAGGACTGACCAAGGAACAGTTTGAAACCATTAAGCAGGTCCACGATCTAAAGGGGGCAGATATCCGGCTCGGGTATACGGAAAGCACAAAGGGAAACAACTTTACAGCCTCCACCATTTCACTCGATGCCCTTGGGGCCAAAGTGCAAATGGCCGTCTCGAACAAGCCCGAACAAGAAGTACGCCAGCCCCTTTACATCGCCGTTCCCTATGCCGAGAAAAACGAGGCGAAGGCGGCCGGGGCCAAATGGGACCGTGCCGCCAAGTCGTGGTATGTCCCGGAAGGCGTCGATCCGGCCGGCTTCAGCAAATGGGCCGGCAAGTCTGAACTGAAAGCCGAACTGTCTCCCCAGAACGAATTCGCCCAAGCCCTGAAAGACCACGGCCTGAACGTCAAGGGCGCCCCCATCATGGACGGCAAATGGCATCGCTGCCCGGTGGAAGGCGACAAAGGCAAGGAAATGAGCGGGGCCTATCGCGGTTTCCTTAATGGAATTCCCGCTGGCAACATCACCAATTACAAAGCCGGCCTGACAGAAAAGTGGGTGGCGACCGGTGTCACCCTGACACCTGAAGAAAGGGCGCATATCCAGGCCGAAGCGGCGAACGTCCGCGCCCAACGGGAAGCCGAACTTCTCAAAGCCCACCAGAATGCCGCCCGCAAGGCTTACGGGGTGTGGCAGAACCTGCCCGGTGAAGCCACCCCGGAAAACAGCCCCTATCTGGCCGCCAAGGGGGTGCAAGGTCATGGGGTGAAGGTGAACGCCGATGGCCACATGGTCATCCCCTGCCGGGACGCCTCGGGCCTGCTGTGGAACATCCAGACCGTCACCCCCGAGGCCAAGCTGTTCCTGAAGGACAGCCGCAAGGAAGGCACCTTCCATGTGCTGGATGTGACCGGCAAGGGAACCCTGGACACCCTGCTTCCCTTGAAACAAGGGGCCATCATCATTGCCGAAGGCTATGCCACCGCCGCGACCATCTTCGAGGAAACCGGCCGCCCGGTGATCTCGGCCTTCGATTCCGGCAACCTGAAGGCCGTTGCCGAGGCGGTCAGGGCCAAATTCCCCGACCGGCCGTTGCTGATCGCGGCCGACAACGACCACGCCAACGTCCACGGCAATGTCGGCATGACCAAGGCCGAAGAAGCCGCCCAGGCGGTCGGCGGCAAGGTGGTGGCCCCCAACTTCACCGCCGAGGAAAAAGCCCAGAAGCTGACCGACTTCAACGACCTGAAACAGGCACGCGGCCCCGGCTGGGTGCGCCGTACCATCGAGGGCGCCCTGCAACAGGCTCAAGGCCAGGAACGCGGTATCGCCTGATCTCTCCCAACGATGAGGCCCGCCCGGTGCTGCCGGCGCGGGCCTTCCTTTTCGACGACAGGATGAACCATGGCCACGACACGTCACCGCCTGCTTGTTTCCTTCACGCCCGAAGAACTGGAAAAGGTCACCACCATGGCCAGCCAGTTCAAATTATCGATCTCGGAAATGCTGCGCCGCTTCGCCCTCGGGGAAACGTTGCCCAGCCCGGGCACGTTCGAAGGAGCGCAGGCGATCCGCGACCTTCTGAAGGTGAACGCCGATCAGGCCCGCCTCGGCAACCTGCTGAAACTGGCGCTGGATGAGAGCAACGGCACCTGGCCCGACACCCTGGTGGCGCGGATCGACAGCCTGACCGTCGAAATCCAACAGACCCAGGAAACGTTGAAAGCCAAGGTGAAGGAAATTCATCACCAGCTTCACCCCAGGGCGGCGCAGTGATCGCCAAACGCATCGACCGCAAGCCAGAGGTCCGCGACGATTACGCCAACCTTGGCCGCTATATCGCGGCAGCCAAGGAAAAGGGCGAGAAACTGGACAAGTTCTGGATCGTGGGTTGCGATGCCGGCGACAAGCTGACCGACCTCGACCTGGCGCTGATCGAGATCGAGGCGACGCGGACGCTGAAACCCGGCATAGCCGACAAGACCTATCACCTTGTCGTGTCCTTCCATCCTGGTGAAGAAAACCAACTGACCCAGGATCAGTTACAGGACATCGAACGCAGCTTCGCCGAGGCCCTGGGCTTCGGCGAGCACCAGCGTGTCGCCGGCACCCACATCAACACCGACAATTTCCACATGCATGTGGCCTTCAACAAAATCCACCCGGTCACTGGCCGCTGCCACACGCCCCGCCAGGACTTCAAGACCTTGGCCAGGGTCGCCCGCGAAATGGAACGCAAATACGGCCTGGTGGTGGACAAGGGCATGACCGATTCCGGCACCGAACGAAACCCAGTCTCCCGCAAGGCCCGCGACCTGGAAGCCAAGACGTGGCAGCAAAGCTTTGAGCGCCACCTGGTCGAACACAAGGCGGAAATCCTGAAGATGATCGACGGCGCCGGCAGTTGGCACCAGGTGCATGAAGGACTGGAAGAATACGGCGTGGCGTTGAAGAAGCGCGGCGCCGGCCTGGTCTTCGCCCAAACGGATGGCAAAGGGCGGATGAAAGCCAGCGGACTTGACCGCTCATGCTCCCTGGCCAAGCTGGAAGAACGCCTTGGCCCCTATCAGCCCCCGCCGGAAAAAGCCCATCCAGCCCCACCTAAAAAGCCGTACCGCCCCAAGCCGATGACCCGCCACCCAGCCCAGGACCGCCTGTGGCGGACCTACACCCAAACCAAGAAGCCGGGCTTCCTGGCTCGCGCCCTGCACATCCGCAACTGGAAGGACTACCTGCTGGCCGAGGCCCACAAGGACGCCTTGGCCCTGGCCATTGTTATGACCTACAAGGAACTGTTCCACATGCTGGACGAGGCCACGACGCCCCGGCGCCAACCCAAGGCCCCGCCCCGCAGCCTGAAGCCGGCGCTGGCCACCTGGTTGGATGGCGCTTCGTGGAAAGCGCCGGCCATGACCTGGTTGAAACCCGACCTGGGCGACATGGACCTGAAAGCCGATGACACAGGGCGGGTGCTGTACCCCTTCCGCGACGACAAGGGTCACGTCTGGGCGATCCGGGCCATGGATGGCCAGGGCCGCACCGCTGATATCGGTGACCTGGATAAGCCAGGGCTTTCCCATGTCATCGACCCCGGAAACGACCTCGGCCGACAGAAGGCCGCCTATGATGGCCAAGTAGTGATCACGTCGGACTGTCTTGCCGCCGCCATCCTTTACAAGGATGCCGGTGTTCCGGTCATTGTGGTGTCCACCGACGCCCACCTGGTGGACCAAGCCACGTCGATCCGCAAGGCCCATCCGAAAGCGGACATCGTCATCGCCACCATGTCGCCCCACCGGCAGGCCGAGCAGGCCGCCTCGGTCGCGGCCGGCACCGTGGTGGTGATAGACAGCTTACAAGCACAATCAAAGATCATCGCCGATCTGGCGGCCAAGGGCCGCCCGATTGCCGTTGATCCGGCATTGGCCAGGGAAATGGGGGCATTTGTCGAAGACGCGTTGTCCGTTGACGACGTGGCGGAAGGCAAGCCGAAGACGCCACGGAAGCCACCTGGTCGCGACAAGGGCGGGTTGGGCAGGTGAACCATTCCATGCTGGTATGGAAATCCGCCGTGAATGATATCTATTGAACTCATACCCTTTTGGTGGAATCCCGGAATCCTTTTTCATGTAGAATCTGAGTTGGACGGAGACCGGTCGCGAGCTGGCGCCCGCCGCCTGTCGGATCTGATGGTGTGAAAATGACAGCGGCATCGCGATGCCGCACATAGACTAGCTTAGGGGAAAAATGGCTACTGAACAGACAATCAAGCAGATCAGGGACATCGTCCAATCATGCATGAATTCAAGCGTCGAGGACCTGACCGTTCGACCGGAATGGGGGGAGATCAATTTTTCCGAAGCAGTGCCGGCCATCACCCGTGCACGCGGGATGATAGCCCCGCTGGGGTTGGTTCCGCTTGAACTCCTTCCGGAAGGAGTTGCGCAAACATTTATCGAACCGTTAAAACATCTGGCGCGAAGCTTCCAGGCGATCGACGAGTTCAAGTTGACGGCTGGCGGCGACCCGATCCAGCGCCGGAACCAGCTCGTCCAAAATCTCTCCACTCAAGCAGACAACATCTACCCGGTCATCACACCCCATATTCCCTTCCTGGCCTACCAGCGTGGCGATGTGGAGCGCAATATTCAGGCACTGGTCGCCCGTGTCGGGGAAGCTGATGGCCTCATGGCCACAGCTCAGAAGGAAGCCTTGGAGCGGAAGACCGAACTGGATGAAATCGTCCGTGTCACACGCGAGGCGGCGGCCAAGGCCGGCGTCGGCGTGTTCACGCAAGACTTCGCGGAAAGCGCCGCCAAGCATTCGGACAATGCGGTGAATTGGCTATGGGGAACCGCCGCTGCTGCGGTTGCGACTCTGGCGGCAGCGGCCTATTTCACTTTCTTTACCCACTTGCCTGACGATGCCAAGACGCCGCTGATAGTGCACCTTACGGTGAGCAAGATTTTGATCGTCGCCATCCTGGGCACAGCGGCAATTTGGTGTGGTCGCTTGTTCAAAGCGGCCATGCACCAGGCCGCCGTCAACACTCATCGCGCCAATGCCTTGAAGACCTTCCAGGCATTCGTCCAGGCAACCCAAAACGACGCGGTGAAGGACGCGGTGCTGCTGGAAACGACGAGAAGCATCTTCAACATTGGCAGTACCGGCTATCTCGATGGTGTCGGCAGCGAAGGGAATGAATCGCCGTTGAAGGTGGTCGAAATGGTGAAAGCGTTCAAAGACTGATACGAGCACAAGGTGACCGCCACGTCATTAAGCGAAAAGCCGCCCTCGAAAGGGGGCGGCTTTTTTCTGTCTGCATATGATGTTGGCCAGCCAATCCATGCTCTTGCCAAGGCCATTTGGCTTCATCGTCGTATCCGATATGGCCTTTTTCGATGATCCGCGTTGAGCACCCAAAGGGTGCGAATAAGCTCTGCCGCCCCAAAGGGCGGCGTGCGGTGATATCACCGCACCTATCCTGCCACAACACGACAGGTAGAATATCAGCCAAGATCGACCAACATTGACCAATCATCGACATAGATCGACCAACATTGACCAACACCAAGGAAACCGCCACATCCTCTAGCATTCTACAACACGACAGATGAAACTTCAGGAAACGGCACCTAGCCGCACGACCTAGTTGCCAACGCACAATGGCGAGGTCATAACGACCGGCCATGATGACGACACGCCCACTACGTATTGCCATTTACGCTCGCTATTCCAGCGACTTGCAAAACCCGTCATCGGTGGATGACCAAATCGCGCTGTGCCGGAAATTGATTGCCGATCAGTTTCGGGGCCAGACCGATCCAGACACGGTATTGACGTTTTCGGATTCCGCCATCTCGGGTTCGACGCAGCAACGTCCAGGCTTGATGCGCCTGGTGAAAGCGGTCAAGGCCGGCCGGGTCGATGTGGTTGTGGCGGAAGGGCTGGACCGTCTGTCACGCACGCTGAAAGATATTGCCGGGATTTATGAATCGCTGGACTATCACCAGGTGATGATCTGGACAGCCCACGAAGGGCGGATCAGTGAACTGCATATCGGTCTCAAGGGAACCATGAACGCCCTGTTCCTGCGCGATATGAAGGCAAGGGTGAAGCGCGGCCAAAAAGCCCGTGTCGAGGCGGGCTACGCGGCCTCGTCCTGTGCCTATGGTTACCGCCCGGTGCGGGGTGTGGTTGACGCGAAAGGACGCAACGTCAACGGCGTTCGCGAGATCGACGAAGCTGCCGCCCAAGTGATCCGGCGCGTCTACGACGAATACATCGCGGGGCGGAAAATTCCGAAAATTGTCGAAGGTCTGAACGCGGACGGCATCCCGGCTCCGAACGGGGGGCTGTGGAAGCGTAACGCCATCATGGGCGGGGCGAAAAAGCAGGAAGGCATCCTGCGCAACGAAATCTATACCGGCAAGCTGATCTTCAACCGCAGCCACGTGGTGCGCGATCCGATCACGAACAGGAAGAAATACGTCGCCAACCCTGAATCGCAATGGACCAAGGTCGAAGTGCCGCATCTGCGTATCATCAGTGACGCGCAATGGGCGGCGGTCAGATTGTTGGACAGTCCGAAGCAGGGGGCGCCGCGTAAGCGCAAGACCCCTGAGGGATTGACCGTGTACAACCAGCACGCCCTGACCGGATGGATCAAATGTGGTTGGTGCGGGGGCTCGAAATCCTTGGCCAACGACACGCGCTATCTTTGTTCCAACCATCGATACACAAAAACCTGCGCCAATTCCCGAGGCACCAAGGAGCCGGTACTTATGACCCGGACCTTTGCCGCGCTATACCGGCGCCTTGAATCCGGGCCGGATTTCACCCCGGCGCTGGAACGGTTTTTCGCTCGCGAAAACCAGCGCCGGGAGCAATTGACGACAGAACAAGACGAAGCACGCTCAAAAATCCAACGCCTGATGGAAGCGGTCGAACGCGGCGTCGATCCCGCCTATGCGACGGAAAGGATATTGGAGCTACAGGATTCCGTGGAAAGGATCAGGACCGAATTGCAGACGGCGTTGCCGGCCCCTTTGCCTGAAGAACCGATGATCCGGGCGCAGCTGACCAACGCCGTCCAGTCGGTGGAACTAAGCAAGGACGTTCCGACGCAACGGGCGATGTTCAAACAATTGCTGTCCGAGATCGTGCTGACGCCGATCCCCGACAAGCACCAAGGCGAAACCGTCGCCATCACGCTACGCGAAGAAGGCTGGCCGGAATTCTGGCGCAGCATCACCACCGGTTAAGGCCGAAGGCCAAAGACGGGCGTCGGCAGGGGCTGAGGAACGATGCCCCTGCCGGCGGGCGTCACCCACGAGGCGGTTGGACCTGGCTCGATGAAGAGGCCGCTTAGGCGGCCTCGGCGAAGCTGTCGAAAGCCCGTTCGGCGGCGGCGGCCTGGTGGTGCATCGCGACGTTGACGGCGGCGATCTGCGCCAAGGCGGCGGTGGCGGCTTCCATGCGGATGCCGGTGGTCCAGGGTTCGGCCGCCAGCTGGGCGAAGTCGTCATCAGCGACACGGGCGCTCAGGGTGCCGATGACGGGGCCGGGGGTCCAGGTGACCAGATAGGGGGTGTCGTCGTGCCATTGCAGGAAGGTCTGGGTGGTTTCGGCGGTGCGGGTCATTGAGGGCCTCCATCGGCGCGGTTTCGATGGCGGTCCGTCAACAGGGGAGGGCGACCGGGGGCATAGCTTTTTGGGGGAACCGCGCCGGCCTGCCGGCGTGGGGGAGCCGAAAAGCGTCATTGCCGCCGGGCGCCCTCCCCTGTAGGACCAAAGCCACGAAACCGTGACGGTGGAGGCCATCCCGCACCGACTGGGCCGCCCGTTCCCGCTTTGGCTATCGGGATAAGCCCTGGGCTTGTTCCAGAACCTTCAGCTTCTGTTGCCGAACCCAACGGGGCATGTTGTTGGCCACGGATTTGACCTGGCCGTGTTCGATGCAGGCGATCAGGCGCATTCTGGATCGTGAGTTGTCCAACAGCCAGGAGCGATCTGCCAGGGTCAAGCCCTCGGGCAGGTTGGCCAGACTGCGCCCGTAGCGGCGCTCCACGTCGGGGCTGGGAACGGCGTGACCACCATCCTGCACCCGCGATCTGATCCGACCGATTGATGCTAAGGGGCTTTCGGTACAGATGAACACCAGATTGACCTTATACCCGGCGGCCTTGGCGTCACGCATCAGGGCGAGTTCCTGGCGACCCGAAAAGGTGGTTTCCACCGCAAAGCTTTGCCGGGCGGCCAGCAACTGGTTGCGCTCGGCCAGGGCCTGACGGCCGGCGCCGATGGCTGGCTGGCCAGCCAGGCGGGCAATTTCATCAGGATTGACGACGGGAAGACGATCAACCAGACGCTTTCTGGTCAAGGTGGTCTTGCCGCTGCCATTGGGCCCGGCGATCACCCACAACTGGGGCATCACAAATCCTTGATCAGGACTTCCTGATCGCCCTGGAAGGTCACCAGTTGGCGACGTCCACCTGGGTATTCCTTGATCACCGCATCGGGGTAGCGATCATCGCAATAATAGATCGCCCGGCCGGCGGCCAAGTGCCGCTTGGCCTCGGCACCGTCATCATTGGCCAGTTCCCGCGTGAAGGCGGCGATGGCCCGCGCTTCCTCGGCCTCGGTCATGCTGTCCAGCTTGGACAAGTCAACCATGCTCGTTACCTCCTGGTGCCGGCAACCACCCCCAGCGGGCTTGTTTGCCGAACCATGTACATGGTTCCCAAAACAAGATAGAGGTCGGACTTTAGCTGAAAGCATGAACTTGTTCGATTTCAGCTTCAATCTGCTCTGGTGTTTCGACGACAGATAACGCTGGTAATCCGACAAAATAGATATGAGCACCGACAAGCGAACCACCATTCTCAAAGTAAACAATATGTTGGGGGTTCACCCACACGGTTTTGGGGCGCGCGTCTTGGCGGGTCAAACGGATTAAGCGAGACATCATAAGTCACCTTTTTAGTTGTGGTTTACAACTTCAGTTTTGATGCTGATCGCGTGACCGCAGCCACGCAAAGGCGGTTAAGCCACAGGCGGCGGCAAAATAAGTTCCTGCGATCAGAAACCAGTCAGAGACAGGCTTGCCGAGAAAAACGACACCCTGAATATAATTCAGCGCAACCGCAATCAAGAGCACCATCCAAATGGTGGGCACGCTCACTGTCATATTTAGAATTTTCATCACTTCCTCCCCGTCGTAGTCCGTTTGGCCTTGGCCTGCTTGTCCTGAAGTTCTTCCCTGGCGGCCGAGAATTCCCGACACAGCTTGGTCAACCCTCCCGGCTCCTTGCCGACGCGCCAGGCGTGCATCGCCTTGGCCAAGGTCGGCCCCTTGCCCTTCCAGAAGTTGTTGAAAGCCTGCTGGTGGTCCGAGCTGCAAAACTCCTGCGCCTTGCGCACCTGGGCGAAATCGCCACCGCACCACAGGCATTTGCACTTCGGCTTTTCCGCCGCATTCTGCCGCGAGCGTTGGCGCTTTTGCCGTTCATAGGCATCCCGGCACTCGGCGCTGCAGCACGTCTGGTTCCGGCGCGGCTTCACCATCACGGCACCGCACCAGCGGCAGCACCTGGGGGCGGTTTCCCGCCCCTGGGTGCCCTGATGCACCGGGGAAGCCTCCGGTGTCTCAGACGGGCTTGTTTTGGGAACCGTGTACATGGATGTCGTCATCATGGCCGGCCTCCATTGGTGAGCATGGCCTTGCGTCCATCCTGAACGCCCATGCCGGTGCGAAGCTCCGCATCGTCGCCGGCCTGCCGGCCCCGGTGGAGATCGCGCCATTCGTAATCGCGCAAGGTCCGGTCCTTGTTCCGGTCAACCGGAACAAGGCTGTCCAAGGAACCGTAGCGAATTTTCTTGAACGCCTTGACGGCCTGGTCGTGCTCGGCCGCACGGGGCAGGCGGCGGGCTTTCGAAACCGCCGTCTCGATCCAGCCTTGGCAAAACAGGTCGGCGCGGCGGGTCTTGTTGGCCTTCACCGTCACCCGCTTCAAGCTGGTGGCGATGTAAGCCTTGCGGGCGGCAAGACATTGCCGGCGCAGCACGTCGAAGGCATAGCTGGCGATCTGCGGCAACGGGTCGATGCCGACGAAAGACCAAGTGCCGCTGTGATGGTGAATGGAATCGCAGGCGAAGATGTTGGCGATGTTCCACCCCAGCCGGCTTTCCCATTCCGGCACCCGCGACCTGGCGCCGCCATCGGTGAACGCCTCGGTGGCTTCGGTCGCATGAATCTCGGTGTCGGTAATGCCCTCGGCTTCCATTTGGGCCTGAGCCATCTGCAAGGCCGTCGCGGCCTCGTGGTCGCTGGCCCCTTTGTTCCGGGCCAGAGCCAGCAGCTTGCGGATGCGTTCGATCTTGCGGGTACGGTCGTCGCTCATGACTTCCTCCCGTCGTTGCCGATCTCGGCGGC
>JAIWOG010000214.1 GCA_020217035.1 Magnetospirillum sp.
CATACCGGCAGCGATGGCGGCGGAATTGCGGTGCTGATAGCCGATCTGAAGCAGGGTGTTCATGTTGGTCCAGGCTGTGTCCGCCTGAACCTCGGCCAATTCCGCAGCTTGGCCATCAGTTGCAGCCAGAGCTTCCTGAAGCCGCACCATGGCCTGGTTGTAAGCGTCCAGGTGGGCCATGGCCTTCCGATGGGCTTCGTCGGCCTGCTGGTTGTGATAGGCGATGGCCTGGACGGCGCCGGGGGTGATGTTGTTCATGGCTCAGCCCTCCCCAAGAATTTCGACGGACACGCGGTCGGCCTCGGCCACGCTCATCTTTGCCTGATCCCAAGCGGAACCGGCCACCGCCTCGGCAATCATGCGGGCGCTGCCGGCGGCGATACCGGCTAACAACTTGCTGGCGCGGTCCGCCTGGAAAACGAACGAAGCGATCTTCCAGCGCGGCTCATTCATCAGCGGTCGCCACGGTTCGTGGCCATACACCACCTTGGCCTCGCCATCGATGCCAACCCGGATGATCAGGTCGGATTCTCCCTTCTCCCCGGTGATGAAACTGCTGCGGGTCGGAGCATCCAGCCAGCGCAGGCGGATCAGCCGGTCACCGGGCATGCCTCCGACATTGACATGCACGTCGGACACCACCGACCAGCGGCGACGATGACAACGCTCCCGGCTGTCGTCGGACACCTGGTTGCGATAGGCGTCGTCCAGCCCCCGACCGGTCTTCATGTCACCGGCCTTTGCCAAGAAGCCGATGGCTTCCAGCCGAGCGGCATCCTGCAGCGCCGGCACCGCATAGATACGGCTCAGGCTGGCCTTCATGTCATTATCGTTCTCAGTCGGCTGGAACACCCTGCTGGCGCGGACCTCGCCACTGTAGGACAGCGCTTCCAGCTTGCGGCGACCGTCCGCCATCGGCGTTTCACGCAACAGCAGCCAGCGCGGCTTGTCGGCATAGGCCGCCATCCAGCGGATTTGCCACAACACCTTGTCGTCGAGAAGCTGATACCTGTTGATGATCTCGGCCCGGCTTTCGACCTTGCGCAGACCTTCGCCCAGCACACGGGCGGCCTGGCGCAGGCGGCCATAGGTGACCACATGCTTTTTCCCGTCGCGATCCTGGACCGAAACAGCCGTTCCAGCGCTATCGGTGCGCGGATCGAGCGCCGCCCCGGCTTCGGCGAACGGCTTCAAAGCCGCTTCCAACTCGCGCACGTACCAACGTTCCAAAGCATCGTCGAACTTGACGCTGCCGGCCTTGGTCCCCAACTGCGCCGCGTAATCGGTCGCCCAGCGCGGAACCTTGCCATCGGGCCATTGACCGACCTTGCGACGATGCACCACGTCGGTCAGGACGATTTCAACATGACCGGGGCGGGATGAAGTGATGGGACTGGCCATGGTTCAGCCCCCCCCGTGTTGCGATTGAAGGGCGTCGGCGAGTTCAGTGGCCTTGGCCGCGACCCAACGGGCAGCAGCGACAGCATCGGCCGGCTTGATCTGCACACGGTCGGGGCCGTCAAACAGAAAACGTTCTTCTGTCAGCAGGATCATTGCCACGCTGTCGGTGATCACATTGCTGCGCGAGAAGCCGAAGCGCTCCAACTGGATTTCAATTTTTTCAAGAGTGGTCATGGTCACATCCTCCATCTGGATCAGGGCGGCATCGCTGGTGAGCGGCGCACCTTTTCCTCGTCGTAAAATCAGGGGGGCAAAGGCATGGATCGGGGGCTGGGCGGGGTAGCTCCCAAAACCCGCAGGGCGCGAAGCGAACCGCTTGCGGTTTTTTGGGGCATCCCGGCCCCCGACGACGGGCGCAGCCCGGCGCTTGTCCATTGCCGACGCGGGGCGGAACGCCCCTTTCTTGATCGTCATGGCGCCCCACCTGGGGCGCACCACCCTTGCTTTCTCCCCCCCTCATAGGGTTTGGCCAATCCGGCGCCGATCAGCTGGGCGGCGATGTCGGTTCCATCGGCCAAGCTCACCCTGGCCAGCAGGCGGCCATAGCGATCCCGGCCCAACTCGGACAGCACCACAGGAACCCCACGGGGAAGGAGACGACGAGCAAAAGCACTGGCTTGGCCGGCCTTCTCCCGCTCGGCCGCGCATTGGGCCAGGTCGCCTTTTTCCGGGGTGTCGAAGTGCCGCGCCCGCACCTTCTCGCCCTGCGGCGCCCCGGCATGAATGATCTGGTAGGTGTCGCCGTCGATGACGAACAAAATTTTTCCGTCAATCGACTGCGCATAAGCCGTTGAAAAACCAGACACTAGCGCCAAAACGAAGCACAGGACCGGCCATGTTTTGGTGATCGCGATCATGCTTTTCATGACCGCCTCCCGCGTCCACCCCGCCCCGAGGCAAGCCCCGGCGCCCGCCGCGACGCCCGCATGGCCTGCAAGGTCGCCTCGGGGGCCGGCGCCTGGCGCCGGTTCCGGCCCAGGATGCCCGACAGGTACTGTGCCCCGCTCTCGCGTATCTGGCCACCGCGCCGCATCAGCGCGGTTTCCAGCACGGCCAGGGCGGCGATGAGGCCCCAACGCTTGCGCCACGCCCGCCACACATGCGGCCACAGGGTCGGGGCGTAGGTGCGCTGTAGGCGATCCGCCAGCGCCAAGGCGTCCTCGGTTGTTTCCGGCGGCGCTTCCGTCGCCGCCACGTCGGGCAGGAACGTCTTGATCAGCTCCAGCGCCAACGGTTCCGCCACCCCGTCGCCAGCCGCTTTCATCTCGGCCGGCTTCGCATGCTCGTTCCTGCCGAGCAACGTACATACCTCCCCTGATTGGGGGGAGGTCGGCACCCCCGCCGCACCAGCGTCGCAGCGTTCCCCCATGGCTTCGGGTTCGGGGGTGACGGGAGGGCGCCGTCCAGGCGTCCGCTTTTCCAACCTGGGGGCCGGCAACGTAGACGATGTATGGGGGTATAGATTCTCTATACACCCCGAAGGGTGCTTAGATTTTGTACCCTCCCCCCTTCGCATCCACAAGATGCGGTCCGCTTCTTTCAAAATCCCTTCCAGGCGATAGGTGTTCGCCTCGTTGCGGGCATAGCCGCGCCGGTTTTCGATGACCACCAGCATGCCGAGATCGCGCAACTTGGCCTCAGCCGCCCGCTGGGTGGACGGCCGCACGTTCGCCCGGTTCTCAAGCTCGGAACGATAGGCGGCGAATTCACCGCTGCCCCCGGCCAGGAACAACAAGGCGTCGATCAGGCAGACCTCGGCGTCGGTCCAGGCGAATTGGGTCGCCAGCTTCCATGGCCAGCGCTTCCGCGCATGGGCAGACCTATACTTTTGAACCATACGCCGCGACGGCCCGCGCTGGCGCCGGGGCGCCCCGGCGGCGCCTTGGTCACAAACGGCGGGACCATGATCCGCCTCCGAGGCGACGTAACGCCCCAAAGGCGCGTTGATCAGCTGCGGGGCGTGCTTGCGCCGCGCCTCCATGATCGCGGCGTCCAGCGCCGCCTGATGGCGATCCGCCGACGGCGGAACAACGGGCGGCATCGACGACCTGGTTGCCGACGATGCCGAAAAGCTGGCCAAATACATGGCCCGCATGTGCTCAGGAATGCTCATACGCCCCTCCGAGGAGGGCATGGACCGCGACAGAAAAAGGGACGTGTTAACCCGTTCGGAAAACACATGGTTTTCCGTTGACAGTGCGGCCTGAGCTGGGCTAGAAAAGTCGTCGCCAAACTGACTTCTAGCCTTACGGCTCAGGTCGCTAATCCTCAGGGTTAGCGGCCTTTTTACTTATGTCTTAGGGATATCCACGCCTTTCCATCACAAGCGTACCCTTGCAGGGCGCCATCCGGTTGTGCTAACACAACCACGGATTCGACTGGCTTAAATGATGGCGTCCCCAAGGGGATTCGAACCCCTGTTACCGCCGTGAGAGGGCGGTGTCCTAGGCCTCTAGACGATGGGGACGTCTGGGCGCGAGGCGGGCTTTATGCCTGATCCTCGGGTGCCGAGGCAAGGGCTAATTTTGCCTTTGGCGTCCGGATGGGAACCGGGCGGAACTGGCCGCGCTTTTCGTCCAGGCGATGCGCCAGGGTTTGGATGGCCTGGCCGTCCAGCACGCCAATGATCAACCAGGCCAGTTCCGGTTCGTGGGCCATGGCGCGGTCGGTGGCGCTGGGGTCGGCGGTGCCGTCAGTGTGGGAATGGTAATGGCCGACGATGCGGTCCTTGGTGCCGCTGTCGCGCAGTTCCTTTTCCACCGCGATGCGGATGGCGGGGTCCAACTCGAAACGGTCTTCGGTGGTGGCCAGCAAATTGCCCGCCGGCACCACCCGGGTGACACGGATCAACTGGCCCTTGCCACGGCCGATGATCAGGCCGCAGGCTTCCGCCGGAAAAGCCGCTTCGGCGGAATCGACCATCTGCTTGGTCAGCTTGGCGTCGATTTGCAGGATCATCGCGGGGCCGGCGCTTCGGGGGTAAGGACGAAGCTGCCCGAGACGGCGCCCGAGGCAGGGTCAAGAACGACGAAGCGTTCAGGGCCGGGGCCGGTCAGCCGCAGCACAACCCGTTCGGCGGCCACCAGCACCTGCTCGACCCGGCTGCCGGCTGGAACCGGCACCGCGACGGCGCCGAAATCTTCCGTCACCGCCACTGGGGCGGACTTGGTTTTCGTGGCCAATTTCCCGGCCTGGGAGTACAACCCCCAGCCCAACAGGGCCAGTCCCGCGATCAGCAGGACGCCCATGAACGCCACCAGGGCCTTGATCGCTTTCATGCCTTCGGATTCAATCCTATTGTGAACATCAAGACGCAAAGACCGACATCGTGACCGATCCCGCCGACACCATCCTGACCCCAGCCCCGGTCACCGCCGAGGAAGCGGGACTGCGCCTGGACAAATGGTTGTCGTCACGCCTGCCCGAATTGTCGCGCACCCGCATCAAGGGGTTGATCGACGACGGCCGGGTCGGCCTGATCGGGCAGACCATAACGGACGCATCGGCGCGGGTCAAACCCGGCCAGGACTTCGTCGTCGCCGTCCCCCCCGACCGCCCCGCCGACCCAGTGCCCCAGGACATCCCGCTGTCCATCGCCTACGAGGACGACGACCTGATCGTCGTCGACAAGCCGGCGGGATTGGTGGTGCACCCGGCCCCCGGCAGCCCCGATCAAACACTGGTCAACGCGCTGCTGGCGCATTGCGGCGAGTCGTTGTCGGGCATCGGCGGCGTCAAGCGCCCTGGCATCGTCCATCGCATCGACAAGGACACCAGCGGTCTGTTGGTAGTGGCCAAGAACGACCGCGCCCATCACGGCCTGGCCGAGCAATTCGCCATCCATTCCCTGGAACGGGTCTATCGCGCCCTGGTCTGGGGGACCCCGATCCCCCGAGAGGGCGAGATCACCGGCAACATCGGTCGCTCGCCCCAGGACCGCAAGAAGATGGCCATCGTCAGCCATGGCGGCAAGCCGGCCCTGACCCGCTATCGAGTGCTGAAAAGCTTCGCCGGCGGCGCCGTGTCGCTGGTGGAATGCCGGCTGGCCACCGGGCGCACCCACCAGATTCGCGTCCACATGACCTCGATCGGCCACCCTTTGGTCGGCGACCAGGTCTATGGCCGCACGCGCACCGCCAAACAGAAGGCGCTGCCCGACGACGCCCGCCAGGCATTGACCAGCTTCCCGCGTCAGGCATTGCATGCATCCGTACTCGGGTTTAACCATCCTATTTCTGGGGTCATGCTGCGATTTGAAAGCCCTATACCCATTGATATCAATGAGTTGGTTTCCTATCTAGAGCCTGTATGATTTTTCATTATACTTGAGCGCCCAACTCTGGCATTCTCCTTCTCAGGCAGATGTGATACCACTTGAGCTGAAGCTTGGAAGGTGGCGGCCCGGATGGGAGGACCCTGGCCGCGATCTCGAGACGAGGAGACGAGAGATGACGGCCATATCCAGCACCCTGAACCTGGCGCCCGAGGGAAACCTGTCACGCTATCTTCAGGAAATCCGCAAGTTCCCCATGCTGGCCCCGGACGAGGAATACCAGCTGGCCAAGCGCTACCACGAGCACGGCGACCTTGACGCCGCCGACCGGTTGATCACCAGCCATCTGCGTCTGGTGGCCAAGATCGCCATGGGCTATCGCGGCTATGGCCTGCCCTTGGGCGAACTGATTTCCGAAGGCAATGTGGGCATGATGCAGGCGGTCAAGCGCTTTGACCCCGATCGCGGCTTCCGCCTGGCGACTTACGCCATGTGGTGGATCCGGGCCGCCGTGCAGGAATACATCCTGCATTCGTGGTCGCTGGTGAAGATGGGCACCACGGCGGCGCAAAAGAAGCTGTTCTTCAACCTGCGCAAGCTGAAGGGCCAGATGCAGGCCATGGACGAAGGCGACCTGCCGCAGGAAACCGTGACCTCCATCGCCACCAAGCTGAACGTGTCGGAAACCGAAGTGGTGAACATGAACCGCCGCTTGGCCAGCCCCGACCATTCGCTGAACGCGCCGGTGCGCATGGATGGCGAGGGCGAGTGGCAGGATTGGCTGGTGGACGACCGCGACGACCAGGAAACCGAACTGGCCGACCGCCAGGAACGCGGCATCCGCAACCAGATGCTAAGCACCGCCCTGGACACCCTGAACGAGCGCGAACGGTCGATCCTGAGCCAGCGGCGTCTGCGCGACGACCCGGCCACCTTGGAAGACTTGTCGCAGCAATACGGCATCAGCCGCGAACGGGTGCGCCAGATCGAGGTCCGGGCTTTCGAGAAACTGCAAAAAGTGATTCGCGGCGCTTCCGCCTGACGCGCCAAGGGGACGGGGCCGATGGACCGCCCCGTCCCCTTCGTCGCAAGGATGCGGTCAGGGTTTGACCTTGCGGTTGCCCTTCACCGCTTCCAGACACTCGGCGAACAGGTCCAAATATTCCTTGCGGTTGTAAGGAACCCCCGATTCCGGGTACCGCCATTCCAGTTCACGCACGTCTTGGGTCAGGCGATAAGCCACCAGTTCGGCGCTGTCGCCATCCAATTCCATATCGGCCATGATGGTGTCCTTGGTTCTTGATGGTTTCAGTTGATGGCCGCCGAAGTGGCGCCGGTCATGCGGAAATACTCGATCCAGAATTCCCGCAAGTCCCTGATGGTGGTGTCGGCCAGGACCGGGCGATTCTTGCGGTCCCAGTGATTGATCTTGAAGGAGTGCACCACCACCCCCTCCAGACGCGGCACCAGATCCAGTTCGGCGGCCTTGGTCAGCAGCTTGTCGCGAGAGCGGGGATCCAAGGTGGCGTCCGGGGTGGGCGCCAGGTCGGCCAGCCTTCCCTCGATCATGTCAGAAGCCAGAACCAGGCCGACCATCTGCCCGCGAAACATGCGCCCCACATCGGCGATGGTGGCGACGATCGCCGATTGCGGCGCTTGCGGCAGGCGGTTCTTTTCGTGCACGGCCGCCGCCACCGCGGCCTTGGCCTCGGCCTCGAAGACCGGGGTGTCGGTGCGCAAGTCCTGGGAACTGGCCGGCTTGCTGAAAAACGAGGCCGCGCCCTGCGGAACGCCGGGCCTGCAATCGTCGAACAGCACCTGACTGGAGCCGACCGATTCGCGAATGGTGGCAACGCGCAGACGCTGACCTTGTTCCAACATGCCCAGCGCCTTGTCCAGGGCGGCTTCGGCGTCCTTGCGATCCTGGGCGTTGGTCACCGGCAGGGTGCGGTCGATCAACAAGGTCACCACCTTGGGATTTTCAACCTTATAGAATTTGCAGAACTTGCCGTCCTCGCGCACCGGGGGCGCCGCTTCGGCCTGCCTGCCGGAAGCAGCCTGGGCAGGGACGGCAAGACCCAACAGCATGCCCGTCAGGACGACGGCGATTGACCGGATCATGACAATTCTCCACCGAATTCCTTGCGCATTTCATCCTTCAAGCGGTTGATGCGGTCGACGCCGAAAACCGGCGGCACCGGCTGCGACGTCCGCTTGCTGCGGTTGCCGTCCTGATACGAGGTCAAACGTTCGGCCAGCACGCTAAGCGCCATCTCGACCATGGGACGACGGCCCTTCAGATTGTTTTCCATCTTGTTCTTCAGTTGGGCGATTTCATATTCGACCCGCTGGTTGTCCAGGTTCAGGCGGCGCTGGCGGTCGTCGAAGGTGTCGATCAGCTTTTGCCGCGCCTGCGAGAACTGGCTTTCCAAATCATGGAAGACCTTGCGGGCCTTGTCGCATTCCCGGGTCAGGCGCTGATAGTCGGGATTGCGGTCATGGTGGAAGATGGACACCACGCAGCCGGCGACGAAGACCGCGCTGTTAACCGCCAAGAAGAACATTCCGGCCTGGGACGCGTCGGCTTGGGGCCGGCCATAGAACTCGATGCCGACGAATTGCTGGCGCAACGAGTAAATGGTGACGATCAGGGCCACGGACAGCCCCACCAGCATCACCACCATCAGCCAGAACAACCAACGGCTGCCGCTGAAGATCTGCGGCTGACGCAAGGTGCGCCCCAGAGTATGGGCGAAGTAAACCATGATCCCCGAAAGCGCCAAGGCGACGACCATCGAGGTGAAGGTGGATTCCCTGAAGATGGCCTTCACCGCCGGAATGTTGATCGGCAGTTCGGCGCCAAAGATCATGATGAAGAACAGCAGATAGGTCACCGACCCCATGTAGCTTTGCAGCGGGCGGTCGCCTTCGGCCTGACGGATGCTTTTCAGCTGTTCGTCCAGGTTGTCCAGCTTGTCCTTGGCGTGGCGGAAAGTGGCGCCGCGCGGGCCGACGTTTTCCGCCAGCGCGTCCTCGGCGGCGCGACGCTCGGCCAGCAAGTTCTCGCGTTCGCCGCTATAGGCGGCGGCGCGTTCCTTCAGCCCCGTCAACTGGGCGCCCAATTCGTCCAGCTCGATATCCGCGTCCTTCATATAGGCGGTGATGTCGGTCTGGGTGCGGCTGATGATGTTCAGTTGATAGCCGGTGAACACGGCGGCCCCGGCCTCGGGCTCGCCGGCCAGGGCGTCGGCCTCGCCACGGCGGTAATCCGCCACCGAGTCCTTACGCGTAAAGGTTTGATAATAGTGCAGTGTACGACCAATTCCGCCAAACATGACGCCAAGCCCCTACCTTAGCCGTGCCTATTGTTACGATAGATACACGGTATTATGGTGCATGTGAACATTTTTCCATGTATTTTTCAGACATACGCCTACTTTTTGTATGCATACCATTTCACATGCACCCTTTGGGCGACACCGCATGAGCAATTCCGCCGTAACCGTCATTTCACCGCCCGGTCGGTCCCGGGCACCGTCGCCCGGAGTCTGGGGCCGCTTCATGTCGTGGCTTTTCCCCAATCCGGCGGACCCGACACAACAGCGCCTGGAAGCTTTGGAGGTCATCTCAAGCCGCACATGGTTGCCCTCGCCGCTGCGCCAAGAAATCAGCCGCTCGGTGACCCAGGGCCGGATGGTCCAGTCGTTACGGGACAGCGCTTCGCCCAATATCGATCCCTGGGACGTGGAACGCGTCGCCTCGGGCTGGCAGACGGAAGCCGACGGGTTGATCCACAAGGCCCGCTTCGTCGCCGTCCTCAGCGGCATTGCGGAAATCTTGCTGTTCGCCGCCTTCGTGGCGCTGACGCTATACGTCGTCGGCGATTACGTCTTCCCCCCGGGCGAAGCCGTCGACAACAGGATCAAGAAGATCCTGCCCCATGAGTGGCGGGTCGAGGAAAGGCCCAACTTGTCCGACATGTTCGTCGCCACGCTGCGCCTGTGCGCATTGGCGGCGGCGGCCACCTTGTCCATGGTTCTGGCCATTCAATTGTTCTGGTCGCGCGGCCCGCGCCGCTGGGGAATGGTGTTCGCCATCAGCGTCTCGGCCCCGGCCATCGTCGTCTTTTCGGCGCTCAGCTACACCATGGCGCACCAGATCAACCTGTACCACCAATCGGTCCTGGAGCGCGAAGCCGCCGAAGCCCATTTGGTCGAACTGCAAGCGCAAAAGCGCCAGGCGGAAGCGGAACTCGTGGTCGAAGCC
>JAIWOG010000215.1 GCA_020217035.1 Magnetospirillum sp.
GAGCGCGGCAAGGCGCTGTCCAAGGACAGCAGGGCCTATAATATGGTCCACGCGGCCATCATGGCGAAGAATTCCGGGGCCGCCACTGCGGCATTGAGTAAACTCGCCTCTCATTTCGACGAAACTGAAAGAAAAAACGCGAACAAAACAGAACGCACTGGCCTGCTCGCCGCCCTGAATGCTTCCATCGGCAGGCTGAGGGCTGAACTCAGCAAACTGCCCCGCCCCGCCACCGCCCAGTTGTCCGAAGGTCAGGGGACCAACCCCGGCGATCCCCCGCACCACACCAATGGAAAGACCGCCGCCGCCGAAGCCGATGCCCTGGCGATGTGGGCGCGAAAAATCGACGTCGAGATCGAGCGGCTGATCCAATTGCGGACCTTGCTGGAAAACAGCAGCGATCGGGAACTGACCCGCGCCGTGACCCAGGCCGTTCTGGATAACGTGAAGAATGCGCCGCCGGACAGGGCCTTGATCGCTGCCCTGGCAGAGTATGTCAAGGACCTGGAGAGCAACGCCAAGGATGCCAAGCGTGTATCAGGCGATCGATTGAGGGCGCTGACCGAGTTCGTCGGCACTACGGTCCAAGGACAGATCGCCACTGCCCATCAAGACTTGATGACCAAACGTCAGGTGGAAATGAAGAACCTTTCCCTGGTGCGCAACAGCCTGGGCGACGTCAGCGACCTGGTCATCGGATCGTCCAGGCTGGCGGCCAACAGTGGAAAGACCAATGGCGGACAGCCCGATGGCGGAAAGGTCGAGCAGAACGGCCAAAAGACCCCACAGCACCTGATCCAAAGCTTCGACACCATTCTCAGGGTGATCGTCGCCCTGGCCCTGACCGTGCTGATGGTGGCCTGCGCCAGCCAGGTGATCTTCGTCGTCTGCGTCGGCGCCCTGGTTCTGCTGCTGCCTTTGTTCATCCACTGGCTGCTGAGCGAGCAACGGCCGTCACGTTGGAGCGGCGTGCTGAAACGCGTCATCCTGGTGGCGCTTGCGGTGCTGGCACTGTTGGTGGCGGTGCCGTTCCTTTACGGCCTGGGAAGCCAGGTGGCCGGCTGGGCGCAGGGGCTGTCGGCCGGCTCATAGGCTCAGCCGCCCTTCTTGGTGACTTCCGGCCCCCATTCCTCGACCAGGCGCTTTTGCGCCGATTTCAGGGCGCTGACCCGGCGGTCGGTGGTGAAGGCCAGCCAGCTTTTCACCACCGGCGGCGTCACCATGTACATCATCCAGCCGATGGCCGAGCATCCATAGGCCCACAGCAGCACGTTGGCGTTGGACAACATGTTCAGCGCCTCGTCCAGGGTGTGGACACCGAACCACAGGTCGAACAGGAAGGGGATGATGCCGGCGAAGTTGAAACCGCCGACACACAGCCAGCCGAACTTGTTCTTGCCCTTTTCCCCCGCCCACGCCCCCAGGGTAGGCAGTCCGCAGAAGAACAATAGCGTGACTGTCGGCAGCGAGAACGGCACCAGGGCCGCCAGGATCATCAGCACCACCGCCTTGTTGCCGCCGCCGCCGCCCTTCTTGGCCTTGGCCGCCGCCTGCGCTTGTTTTACGGCAGAGACTTTCTTCGCCATGGCCGCCTACCACACCCGCATGATGACGATGATCGTGGTGGTGACCATCGCCACCATGATGCCCAGCACCGACGCGGTCTGCCGGCCGATACGGTCGGCCTCGTCCCGGCGTTCCTCGTCGTCGCTTTGCACCCGCTTGATTTCTTCCTCGGCCGCCTGGTACTGGGCCTGGGCCCAGGCGAACTCGTTATGGTCCTTCTCGCGGGCTTCCTGATTTTCCAGCAGGTTGTAGATCTCGACGATGGAACCGCGCCGGATCATCTTGGGCAGATCCTTTTCCAGTTCCTTGCGCTTGTCGCGGGAATGGAAGGCGCCGACCACCGGCCCGGCCATGGCGCCGCACCAAGCCGCCAGCGCGGGCAGCGATTCCGGGCCCAAACGGTATTGAAACACCGCGTACATGTTGAGCAGCGCCAGCAACGCCTTGCCCGGCTCGGGATCGTTCAACCCCTCCAGGTTACGGTCGATGTCGCTCCGCGCCCGCGCCCCCATGAAGGCGGCGATGTGACGGTCCACCGGCGGCGCCTTGGAATCGGCGCGGCGGCCGGCGGCGGCGTTCAGGGCCGGCAACAATTCCTTCAGCTCAGTGATGTATTCCTCGCCCAACAACGGACTTTGGCAGGGCAGCGCGTCGTTCAACTCGTACAGACAGCGTTCCAGCCCGAACCCCATGCCGGTCTTCGACAGGTAGTTCTTGAGCTCGCGGAAATTGCCTTCCATCAGCGAGTTGTCGGGCAGGTAATGGTGGCGGGCCTCGAACCACAGGCGCGGCACCTCGCGCAGGATGATTTCCACCAACAGCCGGGTGTCGCCCTTTTGCGCCATCACCGCCGCCAGGGCCGAGCCGAAGCCGTCGGGCATGGCGTTGAAGCCCTTGTAGCGGATGGGGGCGGTGGGATCCAAGATGTTCAGCACCTTGCACAGCATCAGATCCGACGCCGACCGCTTGTCGCCGCTGCCGGTCAGCGCCATGCGCACCACGTCGGAAACCACCTGGGCGCGGTCCTTGTCCTCGACGGCGCGGCGCAGCCACAATTCCAGCTTGCCTTCCAGCACCGGCGGAATCGCCGCTTCCCAGTTCTTGGCCATGGCCTGGGCCAATTCGCGGCAGTTGAAATATTCCTTGCCGTTGAACGGGAAACCACGGGCGGCGCGTTTTTCCACCCGCTGCTGCAACGGCGACAGGCGTCGCCCCGACAGCCACAAATCCAGCGATTCGATGTTCCAGCGCTGGTCGGGATCGTCGCACAGCAGACCGCGCAGCAATTCCACCAAGGCCAAAGGCAAGCGTTCGTCGCCCACCAAGGTGGCGTAGGATCCCTGCTGGATCTTCTGCTTCAGCAGGTGTTCCTCGTCCAGATGGGCCACCGGGTTGCGGCCGAGATAGGCGAAGACGATGGTGACGCCAAGCGCGTAAAGGTCGTCGGAATAGGTGCCCGAGCCACGCGCCACCGGGTTGGCCATGCCGGCCTCGACGCTTTCGAACACCAGCGGCTGGTCGAAGGCCGGCGGCGTGGTGACGCAATCGCCCAGCGCCAGACGTTCGCCGGCGTCGTCCATGAAGAACAGATTGGTGGCGCGGATGGCGCGGTGTGTGATGCCGCGGTTGGTCAGTTCCTTGATGGTGGTGACCAAGGGCTCGATGACCTTGCGGCCGATCTCGTATTCGTCGAAGCGCTTGAATTCCCGGCGCAAGGACGTGGTCAGCCGCTGGCCCACCGGGCGTTCGTAGACCACCGTCATGCACTGGCGGCCCAGGGGCGGCCAGTTCATCGCCCCCCATTCCACCAATTGCACCAGGCCAGGGGTCTGCACGCCCTTCAGCGCCCGCATGACGTTGACACGGGGCGGCAGTTCGGGGCGGCAGATCAGGGCATAAAGCTGGCGGTTGGCGTCACGCTTGTCCTCGGCCACGAAGGCTTCGGCGTTGGGCGTCGACAATTCGGGGATGGGCTGGTTGGATCGGATGACATAACGGTCGCGCAGAACCCCCGGCGGCCCGCCGGCTGTCGGGGTTTCCTGCACATTGTCCTTGGCCTCAGCGGCTTCCGCCATTCTCGCGTCCGTCCCTGTCAGCTGTGGCTCCCGCGCCGTCTTCCTTTGTACGGGTCCGGCGGCGCGGGCTCAAGCCTTGTCGGCCGTCACGAGGCGAAAGGATCGTGGACCAGGATGGTGTCCTCGCGCTCGGGGCTGGTGGACAGCATGGCCACCGGGGCCTCGATCAGTTCTTCGATCCGACGGATGTACTTGATGGCGGTGGCGGGCAAGTCCACCCACGACCGGGCGCCACGGGTGGATTCGCTCCAGCCGGCGATGGTTTCGTAGATGGGCTCGACCTCGGCCTGGGCGCTTTGCGAGGCCGGCAGGTGGTTGATGATCTCGCCCTTGTACTTGTAGGCGGTGCAGATCTTCAGTTCCTCGATGCCGTCCAGCACGTCCAGCTTGGTCAGCGCGATGCCGTTGACGCCGCCCACCTTCATGGCCTGGCGCACCAGGACCGCGTCGAACCAGCCGCAGCGACGGCGACGGCCGGTGACGGTGCCGAATTCGTGGCCGCGGTCGCCGATCAGGTGGCCGATCTCGTTGTCCTGTTCGGTGGGGAACGGACCGGCGCCGACACGGGTGGTGTAAGCCTTGCAGATGCCCAGCACGTATCCCACCTGACCGGGGCCGACGCCCGAACCGGTGCCGGCGTTGCCAGACACGGTGGACGACGAGGTGACGAAGGGATAGGTGCCATGGTCGACGTCCAGCATGGCGCCCTGGGCGCCTTCGAACAGCACCCGCTTCCTGGTGTGACGGATTTCGTCCAGACGCTGCCAGACCACGTCGGCGTAAGGCAGGATCTTCGGCGCCACGTCCTTGATCTGGCGCAGCACCTCCTGGGCGTCCAGCGGCTGCGCCCCCAGACCGGCCAGCAACGCGTTGTGGTGCGTCATCAGCTTGTCCAGCTTGGCTTCCAGCACACGGTCGTCGGCCAGGTCGCAAACGCGGATGGCGCGACGGCCGACCCGGTCTTCATAGGCCGGGCCGATGCCGCGGCCAGTGGTGCCGATCTTGGCCGCGCCGGACGCTTCCTCGCGGGCACGGTCCAGATGGCCGTGCAGCGGCAGGATCAGGCAGGCGTTCTCGGCGATCTTCAGGACGTCGGGGGTGATGTTGACGCCCTGGTCGGAAATGCGCTTGATCTCGTCCAACAGCGCCCAAGGATCGACCACCACGCCGTTGCCGATGATGGAAAGCTTGCCGCGCACCACGCCGGAAGGCAGCAGCGACAGCTTGTAGGTCACGCCGTTGATCACCAGGGTGTGGCCGGCATTGTGCCCGCCCTGGAAACGCACCACCACGTCGGCCCGCTCGGACAGCCAGTCGACGACCTTGCCCTTGCCTTCGTCGCCCCACTGGGCGCCGACCACCGCAACATTCGCCATCTTCGTAAAATCCCTATTCCACAGACTTGACGCCATCGGCCGACAGAACGTGGCCGCAACCCATACGCTTGGCTTCGGCGGCATTATCGTCCACCGTCAGCAATCCCGCCACCGTAATCCATCCTTGCGCCCGCAAAGCCTGGGCGAAGGCCCGCGGCGTGCCCGCCGGCAGGAAAAGACGCTTGGCCGGAACCGGACCGGGCAACGCCGCCATCACGGTATCCAGGAACAAGGTGGCGCCGGTGGACGGTTCGCAGCCGCCGGCCATGTAGCGGCCGCCGCGCCCCAATTCGCCGGCGATGTTGTGAGCGAACAAGGTGAACGAGATGCCGGAATGATATTCGAATCCCCGATTTTCCACCGGATCGACGGTGATGGTCACCTCGGGCGCCGCGTCGGCGATCAGCGCCACCACCTTGGCCAGGCGGTCGCGTTCCGCCGCCGCCGGGGCCGGCAGGTCCAGGCTGTCCAGGATCGACAGCGCCCGTTCGGCGGGGCCGGCAGCCTGCAACAGCGCCGACAACAGCGGCGCGGCGACGCCACCCAAGGCCAGGACGGCGGCGGCGTCCTTGTGGTCCAACGAACCACGCAAGGTTTCCTGATCCACGTTCAGCCCGGCCAGGATGGCCGGCACCAGGGTGGGCAGCGACAAATCCACCGACACGCCGGGCACCCCCAGGGCCACCAACGCCTCGGCCGCCAGGATCGCCACTTCGGCGTCGGCTTCCGGGCAATCGGCGCCGATCAATTCGATGCCGGCCTGGCCGAATTGGCGTTCGGGACGCAACTGGGTGCCCTTGACCCGCAGCACCTGACCGGCATAGGACAGCCGCAGCGGCCGGGCCGCGCCGGCCAGACGGGTCCGCGCGATGCGGGCCACCTGCGGCGTCATGTCGGGGCGCAGACCCATCATGCGCTGGGTCACCGGATCCATGACGCGGAAACATTGCTTGGCCATGGCGGCGTTGGAACCGGCCAGCAGCGTGTCCTCGAACTCGATCAGCGGCGGCTTGACCCGGTCATAGCCCTGGGCGGCGAAATGGGCAGTGACGCGGCTGACCACGTCGGCCTCGAATTCGGCGTCCAGGGGAAGGATGTCACGCAGGCCGTTGGGCAACAGCGCGGCTTTGGCGAAGTCATTCATGGAATTCGGCAATACGCATGGTGGCGGACACGCACGGCCCGAACGGACCGCGACGATTGCCCGGTTTATCGTGTTTGCCCCTGGGGGGCAAACGGAAAACGGCGAAGATCAGAACTTGCCGCGCGAGCCCAGGCGGTCCAGGGCGTCCATCACCCCCTTGGACGCCTCGGC
This sequence comes from Magnetospirillum sp., assembly GCA_020217035.1. Lineage (GTDB taxonomy): Bacteria > Pseudomonadota > Alphaproteobacteria > Rhodospirillales > Magnetospirillaceae > Magnetospirillum. The sequence continues at coordinate 6,333 of JAIWOG010000215.1, forward strand.
CGCCATCTGCACGCATTCCAGGGCGCCGTCGATGTCGCCGGCCTGATAGCGCCGCGCCGCCTCGATTCCGTGCTGGTGGACCAGGCGGTGCGGTTCGTCCAGATCGGCGAAGGCCGGATGGTTGCGGATGGACGGATCGTTGACGCTGCCGCACCACTTGCCCAAGCGGCATTGGGTATGGTCGGCCAGTTCTTCGGGGCGCAGGGTTTCCCGCCCCACCAGCATGTCGGCCAGGCGCTTGCGCCAGATCATGTGGTCCGACTTGGCCACATGGATGGTCAAGTCGGTGATTTCCAGCTTGGCCATGTCACCCAGGGTCTGGGCGATCAGCTTGGCGGCGCCGTCCATTTCGCTCGCCACCTGGCCAATGGTGGCGACGTTGCGGCCCGACATCTCGGCGATCACGCCGACGCCGTGGGACATTTCCTCGGACGCCGCTTCCTGTTGGGTCAGGATGCTGGCGATGCCCTGCATGCGATTGGTGACGTCGGCCACCTGGGCCGAGACCAGCCCCATGCTGTCGCCCGCCTCGATGATCACCGCCTGGCCGCTTTCCACCGCCCGGGCGCCGTCCTCCATGGTGGCGACGATCTCGACCATTTCGCGCCGCAAGGTGTCGATGCGGCCACGAATGTCGATGGTGGCCTTGGCGGTCTGGTTGGCCAGATGCTTGACCTCGTTGGCGACCACGGCGAAGCCCTTGCCGGCCTCGCCGGCGCGGGCCGCCTCGATGGTGGCGTTCAGGGCCAAAAGGTTGGTTTGGCGGGCGATGGCCTCGATCTGGTTGACGATGTCGCCGATCTGGGCGGACGCCTGACCCAGGCTTTCCACCTTGCCGGCGGCGGCGGCCACCGCGTCGGCGATGGCCTGCATGGAATGGACTGCCTTCTCGGACGCCTGCCGGCCAGCCTCGACGCTGGCTTCGGCGGCGCGGGCCTGTTCGGCGGCGGCGGTGGAATTCTCGGCGATCTGGCCGACGCTGGTGTGCAATTGCTCGGCGGCGGCGGCGATGGTCTGGCTGCGGCGGTCGGACTCGGTCACGGCGCGCATCATGCCGGCGGTTTCGGTCACCGCCTCGTTGATGTTCACCGACATCTCGACATTGCGCCTGAGTTCGGCCAGGGCACGCTCTTCCAGGCGCCGCGCCAGGTTCTTGATCTTCTTGCCGACGCTGCACTGGCCCTCGGGGACCGACAGATAGCGGCCGGCCAGGATCATGTCGACCATTTCGTCGATCAGCGCCAGACGCTCGGCGGTGATCGCCTCGTCAGCCATGGATTGCTCGGCCGCGACGATTTGCGGCTGCGTCTTGCGTGACGTGAACATGCCCTTCCCTCCCCGCACAGGCCCCAACCGCGTTATGGCGATTGATAATTCGCAACGGCCTTTGGTATGGGCGGGGTATACTTCTTTAGAAGTAGAAATGGCAAGTCATAAAATGGCAACACCCCTGCCCCACCCAGGCGGGACCGGGGTGCCCGGCGCGGCTCAAAAGCTCAGCGACTTGGCCTGGACCACGTGCGGCAGGCTGCGCACCGCCTCCAGGATCTCGTCGGTCAGCGGCTGGTCCACCTGGGTCAACAAGATGGCGTCGCCGCCGGCCTCGGCGCGGCCCAGATGGAAGGTGGCGATGTTGACCCCCTTGGCCCCCAGCAACGACCCCAGGGCGCCGATGAAGCCCGGCTTGTCCTGGTTGGTGACGTACAGCATGTGGCTGCCCAACTCGGCCTCGATGGGGATGCCCTTGATCTCGACCACGCGGGGCTTGTCGCCGCCGAACAAAGTGCCGGCCACCGAGCGCGAGCGCTGTTCGGTGGTCAGGGTCACCCGCAGCAAGGTGTTGTAGTCGCCGGTGCGTTCGTTGGTGACTTCCGACACCTCGATGCCGCGGGCCTTGGCCACCAGGGGGGCGTTGACCATGTTGACCGATTCCATCATCGGCCGCAGCAAGCTGGCCAACACCACCGCGGTCAGCGGCTTGGTGTTCAAGGACGCCACATGGCCTTCATATTCGACCTCGACCGCCTTGATGGCGTGTTCGGTCAACTGGCCGGCGAAGCTGCCCAATTGTTCGGCCAGCTTCAGATAGGGCTTCAGCTTGGGGGCGTCCTCGGCCGAGATGGCGGCCATGTTCAGCGCGTTGGCGACGATGCCCGACAGCAGGAAGTCGGACATCTGCTCGGCCACCTGCAGGGCCTGGTTTTCCTGGGCCTCGGCGGTGGAGGCGCCCAGATGCGGGGTGCACACCACCTGTTCCAGCCCGAACAGCGGGTTCGCGGTCGCCGGTTCGACCTGGTAGACGTCCAAGGCGGCGCCCGCCACCTTGCCAGACAAGATGGCGTCGCGCAGATCGGCTTCGTTGATCAGGCCGCCACGAGCGCAATTGACGATGCGCACCCCGTCCTTCATCAGGGCGATGCTGTCGGCGCAGATCAGATTGCGGGTGGCCTCGGTCAGGGGCGTGTGCAGGCTGATGAAGTCGGCGCGGGCGAACAGCGTCGGCAGGTCCACCTTCTCGATGCACATGTCATGGGCCCGGCCTTCCGACAGGAAGGGGTCGAAGGCGATGACCCGCATGCCGATGCCCAAAGCCCGGTTGGCGACGATGGCGCCGATATTGCCCGACCCCACGATGCCCAGGGTCTTGCCGGTCAGTTCGACCCCCAGGAACTTGCTCTTTTCCCACTTTCCCTGGTGGGTGGACGCATTGGCGGCCGGAATCTGGCGGGCCAGGGCGAACATCATGGCGATGGCGTGTTCGGCGGTGGTCACCGAATTGCCGTAAGGCGTGTTCATCACCACCACGCCCCGGTCGGTGGCGGCGGCCAGGTCGATGTTGTCGGTGCCGATGCCGGCGCGGCCGATGACCTTCAGCTTAGGGGCGCAATCCAGCAATTCGGCGGTGACCTTGGTGCCCGAACGCACCGCCAGCCCGTCGTAATCGCCGATGACGGCCTTCAGTTCGTCGGCCGACAGACCGGGACGGACGTCCACCTGGATGCCGTGATGGGTGAACGCCTGCTGGGCGGCCTGGCTGAACCTGTCGCTAATCAGAACCTTGGGCATGACCACACTTCCCTAAAATCACTTCGTCGCGATATCGGCGGCGACCTGGGCGAAGGCCCAGTCCAGCCATGGCAACAGGGCGACCACGTCGGCGGTTTCGACGGTGGCGCCGGTCCAGATGCGCAGACCCGGCGGCGCGTCGCGATAGGAACCGATGTCGAAGGCCACCCCCTGCTTATCCAGCAAGCTTACCATCTTCTTGGCGAAAGCGGCCTGGTCTTCGGCGGACAGCGCGGTGAACAAGGGCGCCTTGATGGTCATGCACACCGAGGTGCAAGACCGCTGGGCCGGCACTTGCGCCAGGTTGACCGCCCAATCGGAAGCGTCCAACCACTCCTGGATCACCGCCCGGCTGGCCTCGGCCCGGGCCATCAGGGCAGGCAGGCCGCCGATGGACTTGGCCCACGACAGGGCGTCGATCTGGTCTTCCACCGCCAGCATGGACGGCGTGTTGATGGTGTCGCCGCGAAAGATGCCTTCCACCAGCTTGCCGGCCGAGGTCAGGCGGAAAATCTTCGGCAAAGGCCAGGCCGGAACATAGGATTCCAGACGTTCGACGGCACGTGGGCTGAGCGCCAGCATGCCGTGCGCCCCCTCGCCCC
>JAIWOG010000216.1 GCA_020217035.1 Magnetospirillum sp.
CCAGCACCTTCTGCCAGGACCAGGTGACCACGTCCAGCTTGGCCCACGGCATGTCCATGGCGAAGACAGCGCTGGTGGCGTCGCAGATGGTCAGGCCCTTGCGGTCGTCGGCGATCCAGTCGCCGTCGGGCACCCGCACCCCGGCGGTGGTGCCGTTCCAGGTGAACACCACGTCGCGGTCGAAATCGGCCTGGGTCAGGTCGGGCAACTGGCCGTAAGGCGCGGTGAAGACACGCAAATCGTCCAGCTTCAACTGCTTGGTGACGTCGCTGACCCAGGTCAGGCCGAAGGTGTCCCAGGCGAACATGTCGATTCCGCGGGCGCCGAGCAACGACCACAGGGCCAGTTCCACCGCCCCGGTATCGGACGCCGGCACGATCCCCAGACGCCAGCCGGCAGGCAGCCCCAGGATCTCGGCCGACAGGTCGATCACCTGTTCCAGCTTGGCCTTGCCGACCTTGGCGCGATGCGAGCGGCCGAAGGGGGCGTCTTTCAGCGCGTCCACCGACCAGCCGGGACGCTTGGCGCAGGGGCCCGAGGAAAAATTGGGATTGTTGGGCTTCGACGACGGAAGCGCGATCTGGGACATGATGACAGGAAACCCTTGGGCTTTTCGACAGCGCCGGAGTTTAGCAGGGCATGCCCGCCAGGCAAGCTTTTCGGGTCACAACCCCCACAGCACTTTGACGCCGACGGCGAAGGCGGCCCACATCACCAAGACCATGGGCAGGCCGGCCTTGACGTAATCGGCGAAGCGGTAATGGCCCGGCCCCATGACCAGCAGATTGGTCTGATAGCCGATGGGGGTGGCAAAGGAACAATTGGCCGCCAGGATGACGGTGATGGCGGCCAGCGCCGGATCGATGCCCATTTGCCGGGCCATGCCGACAGCGATGGGGGTGAACAGCACGGCGGTGGCGTTGTTGGACAACACGTTGGTCAGCGCCGCCACCAATCCGAACATGGCGACCAGGATCCCCCAAGGCCCCACGTCCCCCATGGCCGACAGCATGACCTTGGCCAGGAAGGCGGCGGTGCCGGTGGCGTCCATGGCCTCGCCCAGGGCCAGGGCGTTGCCCACCAGCAAAACCACCTTGGAATCGATGGCGCCCACCGCCTGACGCGCCGTCAGCCCGCCCAAGGCGACCAGCGCCACGGCGACGGCGATGGCGGAAATGGCGATGGGCAGCACGCCGGTGGCCGACAGCCCCAGCATGGCCAGGAACAGCAGGCCAGCGGTCTTGGCGTGGTGGACGCGCGGCAACAGGCCGGCGCTGCCGGAAATCACCACCAGGTCGCGATCCTGACGCAGGGTCTCGATGTCGTTCTCGTGGCCCATCAGCAACAGCACGTCGCCGGCTTGCAGCCGCAAGCCGCCGGTGGGACCGCGCATCATGCGGGCGCGGCGCTCCAGGCCCAGCACCACCAGATTGTGATAGCGGTTCAGCCCCAATTGTTCGACCGAAAAGCCGGTGAAGCGCGAGGTCGGCGGCACCATGGCCTCGACCAGCACCTGTTCGACCAGGGGGGCGGGAACGCGTGGGGACGCCCCTTCGTCATCCTCGTCCTCGTCACGGATTTCGGGCACCGACAGCAGGCCGGGATGCCGGGCCGCCGTCTCGGTCAGCGCCTTCCGGGACCCGGCGATCATCAGCACGTCGCCGGCCCGCAGCACGATGTCGTCATAGGGCGGGAACACCGATTCGCCGTCGCGGATGATCAGGTGCACGGTGATGTCGGGCAATTGCCTGAAGGTGCCGGCCTGGGCCTGGGCGCCGTCCAGGGCGGACCCGGCCCCCACCTCGCATTGCGAGACGAATTGCTTGCCGGCGCCGCCGCCCGAGAACGCCTCGCCGGTGCCCTTGGGCAGCAGGCGCGGCATGACGAACAGCACGTAGACCAAGCCGATGCCGGCCACCAGCAAGCCCATGGGGGTCTGCTGGAAGAAATCCAACCCCTCTTGCCCTTGGGCGATCAACGCGGACGATACCAGCAGGTTGGTGCTGGACCCGATCAAGGTGGTCATGCCGCCCAGGATGGCGGCGAAGGACAGCGGCATCATCAGACGCCCCGCCCCCAGGCCGGAGCGGAGCGCCAGGGCCTGGAACACTGGCAGGAACATCACCACCACCGGGGTGTCGTTGATGAAGCCGCTGGTCACCGCCACCAGCACCAGCGCCAAGCTCGCCAACATGACCGGCGACAGCCGCAGCTTGCCGACACTGTCGGCCAACCGGTCCAAGGCGCCGGTGCGGTTCAACCCCTCGGCCACCACCAGCAGCGCCATCACCGTCAGAAGCGCTGGATTGCCAAAGCCGGCCAGCAAGGTGTCGGGCGACAACAGGTTCTTGCCGTTCGGCCCGGCCACCGGCAGGACGTGGAACGCCACCATCATGATGACCAAAATGCCGATGGAGGCCACTTCGACCGACACCCGTTCGGACATGTAAAGCGCCAGGGTCAGCACTAGCAGCCCCAAGGTCACCCACATCTGGGCCGTCATCGCCAATTCGCCCGCCACCCGGATCCTCCACCCCTGAAACTTGCACGGACAGCAATAACACTTCGCCTCATATTACAGCAAGCATTAGTATGATTTTTATATTTTACACATTTTAAATGTTGTTGATTGGTCATGTGGCAGTGATACCCTCGGGCCATGTCATCTTCCGGTTTCGATCCCTTCACCCAGATGCGCGGCCAAACCCGCGCGGTCCCGCCGCCGCCGTTGGAACAAGCCGCCTTCGAAGCCAGCAACAACGCTGTCGCCGCCAGCCTGGGACAGGGGGAGGACGCACTTCTGGACGCCGTCGTCACCGTCTGGGCGCGGGCCGACCGGATTTTCGACACCATTCGCGCCACCCCGGCCTATGTCCTGGGAACGGCGCCGGCAGCCTGCCGGCGGGGCTGCGGCTGGTGCTGCCACCAGAAGGTGGGCGCTGCCGCCATCGAGGTGCTGGCCATGTCCCGCGCCCTGGCCCAGCGCCCGGTTGAACGCGCCATGCTGGCCGATTGGGCACCGGGCCGCCCCTGCGCCTTCCTGAAAGACGGCGCCTGCGCCGTATACGACATCCGGCCGCTGAAATGCCGCTCGCTGTGGCACGTGGACGTACGCCATTGCATGGCCAAATATGCCGGACTGCCGGTCAGCGGAACCAAAACCGACCCGACGTTTCGCAGCGAACCGAAGATGATCTATGAGGGCGCCCTGAAAGGGCTGGCCCTGACCCTGATCAAGGAAGGCCGCGATTGCCCGGGTCTGGACCTGATGCCGGCCTTGCGAGCCGTCATCGACGATGCCGACGCCGTCCGGCGTTGGTGGACGGGCGACAGCCCCTTTCCAGCCCAGGCGGTGGTCGACTGGTTCCCCAAGCCGGTGAAGAAGAAAAGGCGCTGATCTAAAGGGTCGCGCCGAATTCGGCCATGGCCTTGATCACCACCAACAATCCCATGCCCTTGTCGGTCAGGGAGTATTCGGTGTGCGGCGGCACCACCGGATAGATCTCCTTGTGAACCAGGCCACGCCCTTCCAGCAGGCGCAAGCGTTCAGTCAGCACCTTGGGGCTGATCCCGTCCAGCGCCGTCAGCAATTGGCCGAAACGCCGAGGTCCGGCCAGCAATTCGCGAACGACCAGCGTCGTCCATTTGCCTTCGATCACCTGGGCGGCACGACCAACCGGGCAATCCGGCTGGCAAGCCATGGCGATCAATTCCTTTGCCAGAGGCTGTTTCATGGCGTCCATCCCATACTTACCAAAAGGTACATACTTCACAAAGGAAAGCACGGGCGACTAGACTCGGCAAGTCAACTGATCGGAGGATTTCATGAATTATGCTAAAATCGCGGTGCTGGTTGTCGCCGCCTCGCAGCTTGTTCTGGGCATCCTGTTCCTGCTGTGGCCCGGCATCATGTACCACGCCATGGGCATACCGGTCCCCATGCCGGGCACCAACTACATCCTGGCCATGTTCGCCGCCCGCCTGCTGGTCTTCGGCGCGGTCCTGGTGGTCATCCGGCGCCGTCTTGATCATCACGGCCTGTGGCTGGTCGCCATGGCGGCGATCCAGATGATCGATTTCGCCGCCGGGGTCTATTTCGTCAGCGCCGGCCACGTGGCGCTGTCCGACGCCGCCTTTCCCATGGTCAATGCCGTGGTCTTCGCCGCCGCCATGCTGATGGTGCGCGTCAACACCAGCACAGGTTCCTGCCGCCAGGAATGCCCAAGGGCTTAGATTTCAGCTTCTCCCGCCACATAGGGCACCACTTGGCCGGCGATCAGCACCCGGTCGCCGGCCAGGTCCACCCACAACAAGCCGCCCCGGGTCGATACCTGCCGGGCCACCAGGCTGCTCTTGCCCAAACGCTTTGCCCAGAACGGCGCCAGCACGCAATGGGCGGAACCGGTCACCGGGTCCTCGGCGATACCCTTGCGCGGGGCGAAATAACGCGACACGAAGTCGCAATCGCCGTCGCCGGGCGCGGTGACGATCAGGCCGGGTTTGGACAAGCCGGCCACCGCCGCCATGTCGGGCACCAGGCTGCGGACAGCGTCGGCGCTGTCCAGCACGCACATAAGGTGATTGGGCGTCGCCAGCACCTCGCGCACCGGCTTGGCCAGGATGGAATCGATCCCCTCGGGAAAAACGCTGGCCCGCGGCTTCAGGGCCGGGAAATCAAGAACCAGCCGGTCGGCATCGCCGCGCACCGGCAAGTCGCCGCTTTTCGAGGTGAAAACCACACGGTTCTCGTCCTCGCCCTGCCGCAACGCCTGCAACACCACCCAAGCCGCCGCCAAGGTGGCGTGACCGCACAACTCCACCTCGACCTTGGGGGTGAACCAGCGGATGTGCCAGCCCTGAGGTTCGCGCACCAGAAATGCGGTTTCAGACAGGTTGTTTTCCGCCGCCACCGCCAGCAGGGTCGTGTCGTCGGGCCAGGCTGGCAGCACCATCACCGCCGCCGGGTTGCCGGCAAAACGCCTTTCGGCGAATGAATCCACCTGCCAGAACGCGACCTTCATCTTTTCAGACCTTCCGTTCGTCCAAATCGGAATCGCCGTTGGGCCCCTGGACCACCGGCGGAAAGCATAACAGGGCCGAAATCTCGCCCCGCTGCATGGCGGCGTTCACCGCCATGTCCACCGCGACCCCCTCGACACGGCGGCGGTCGCGGAACAGTTCCACGCTTACCGGACGCAAGGGGAAACAGGCGGACAGCAGCTTGGCGGCCCCTTGCGGACTGATGGCGTAGGCCAGCAATCCCCAGCACAGATGGGCGCGGTAAAGCGGCGGCATGGGCATGGCGGTGGCGTTTTGGGCGTAATGATCGAAATAGCCCGGCTGCCCACGCGGGCCGCCACCGAAGGTGACATGAGCCAGCAGACGGTCTGGCATCTCGATCATCACCTCGGCATCGGCGTTGCAGCCGAAAAAGATCAGGTCGGCATGTTCCAGGGCCTTGCCGGCCGCCGCCAGGACCGCGGCGGCACCGTGACGCAGGCAGGAATCGTCCTCGAACACCAGGCGCGGCGCGGCCTCGTCGACGCAGGCTTGCCATTGGCGACGGTGGGAAAGCGCGGTTGCCGCCACCCGGGGTTCGCAGCCCACGGGCAGGTCAGCGTCGCCCAAATCCTCGGGCTCGGCGGCGACGTCGAAACACCAGCGCACCGGGTGAGCGCGATTCCAGCCCAAAAAACGACGGCGGCGGTCGTCCCGGCTGGCGCGGTTGATGACGTGGACGACCGGTGACACGGTCACCAGCCGTACTCGGCTATGGCATGCAGATGGTTCAGCGGCCCATGACCGTGGCCCAGCCCCGGCGCCGTCTCGATGGCGCGGCGCACATAGATCCGTGCCCGCGTCACCGCGTCACCCAGGCTCATGCCCTGGGCGATGCCGGCCGCCACCGCCGAGGCCAGGGTGCAACCGGTGCCGTGGGTCGAGGCGGTATGGATGCGGGTGGACGCAAAGCGCACCAGCCGATCGGGCGTCGCCAGTACGTCCACCAACTGGTCGCCGGGCAGATGCCCCCCCTTCAGCAGCACCGCGCCACAGCCCAGGGCCAGCAGGTCGCCGGCCGCCGCATCCAGGTCGCCGACGCCGTCGATGGGCCGCCCCAGCAGCACCTGGGCTTCGGGAATGTTGGGGGTGATCAGCGCGGCGCGGCGCACCAGCAGGTCGACCAGGGCCTGCGCCGCGTCGTCGGCCAGAAGCGCAGCGCCACCCTTGGCCACCATCACCGGATCGACCACCAGGGGAATGCCGACAGCGTGGCTTTCCAGGGACGCCGCCACCGCCTGGATCACCGGAACGCTGGCCAGCATGCCGGTTTTGACGCAATCGGCGCCGATGTCATCCAGTACCAGTTCCATCTGACTTTGAATGAAAGACGGCGGCACCGGGTGGATGCCGAAGACACCTTGGGTGTTCTGGGCGGTCAGCGCGGTGATGGCGGTGGCCCCAAACGCGCCGAGCGCCGACACCGCCTTCAAATCGGCCTGGATACCGGCGCCGCCGCCTGAATCCGAGCCTGCCACAATGAGAACACGACCCTTCATGTCCTGGACCTTCCCTGCGGATGGAAGCCTGAGAGCAATTTCACCCGAAGCGTGGACATGCGACAAGCCCGAGCGGCGATTGAGCAGCCCGGCACGGGCCATTTTCAAATGGTCGACTTGTTCCGCTTTGGCGGAGACAAGCCTAACCTGCCACGCCGCAGATATATTTCAAGGTGCGCAAACGCTTGAAGGCCCAGCGCAGCCGTTCGCGCATCTGGGTGGACAAACGCTTGGGGTCGATGCTGGCGGAAGCGGGAATCCCCGCCGCCAGATCGGCCAATTGCTGGTCCAGCATGACGCGGAAGACGATTTCGCGGATTTCCAGGAAATCGCGCCAATCGTCTTCGTGCAGCAATTCCATGTCCTTGATGGCGCCATACCGTTCGTCGGTGCCGGTTTCCAACACATGGGCGCGGATGGCGCGGAAACGGGCCGCCGAGACCAGCGGCAACAGGCCGAACTTCTTGGCGTTCAATCGACCGTTCTTGGTCACGAAACCGCCCCAGAAGGTGAGCGACACCTCCATCTTGGCCACGTGCTGGGCCAGGTATTGCATGAAGAAGGCCGATTGCGCCGCCTTTTCCACCGCCCACACCCGCAATTCCTCGGCCAGATCGGCGTCACCCCAAACCGGCTGGAAATCGAAGAAGATGTCGCAATACATCACCGTCTGGTTTTCCAGCGAGAACACCCAATTGTGGATCTCGTCCTTCCATTCCTCCAGACTTTTCCGCCATTTGGGTTCCCCCGCCATGACGCCGCCGTCGCACAGCGGAATGCCCGCCTGGTGCAGCATATCGTTGACCCGCCTGCCCAATTCGGCGAACCACACGTCGTCGGCCTTGGTGCCGCGATGGACGATGGCGTTGTCCTGGTCGAACACCAGCAGGCTTTCGCCGCGACCCCCCGATCCCAGGACCAGCATGGCGTAAACGGCCGGCGCCTCGCCCCAGCCGTCCTGGCGCATGGAAATCTCGGCCAGTTCGGTGGCCCGCGCCGTCAAGTCGCGGATGACCAGGGCGATGACCGAGGAGACCCCCCGTGCCGTCACCCCTTCGGCCAACAACGACCTGGCCAGACGCGGCAGCGCCGCCATGGCGGCGGCCATGTCCTCGGGCCCCTTGGCCTCGTGCACCGAATCGCCGATGACCAGGGCATCGTTGGCACGGACTTTCAGCAGCGCCCGGCCGGTGACCATACCCAACGGCCGACGGTCACGGTCGACCACCACCAGATGACGCAGCCCCAGACGGGTCATCTTGCCCAGGGCCACGTAAACGAAGGCGTCGGCCGGCACCGCGCAAACCGGACGGCTCATCGCTTGCCCCAGCGGCACCTCAAGACCGGCTGCCCCCTGGGTGGACAATATACGCAGCAGGTCGCGCTCGGTCAGGATGCCCAAGGCCCGCCCCTGGGCATCAATTCCGACGATGGACGACACCCGCGCCTCGTACATGCGGCGGATGACGTCGGTCAGAGACACCTCCTCGCCGGCGGTCAGCACCGGAGTGCTCATCACCTCATGCAAGCGATGACGGTAGGGAAAGCTGTCGATACGCGCCAAAGCAGCAACATCATTCATTGCAAATTCATCCAAATTCATGGAGGCCCAACGTACGACAAAGTGGCAAGACCACAAAGGGCGCCCCAGTCCGGACCAGCCTACCCAAAAGTGTCGCCCGAGAAAATGGGCCCGCGAATAATTCCATGATACACAAGAAAACTTCTAACGTCACAAAGCTTAATGTGGCGATGACCGGAAGATGCTTAGAAACTTGTGCCGATATTCACTTGTTACAACCAAATACAAGCAATCAATAAATTTGGCATAACCTCGATTTTTTGCCGCCATGCAAATAATTCAACCCTGCCCCGCAGGCACAGTTGACGGCAATCTAGACCGATGTTAATGACGTCGGAACTTCCCGACAAGCGCCGGGGTTATTCCATGCCCGCATGGGTACCCCCCGACCAACGCAAAGGGACAACAAGAGCAGGTCGGCGAACGACCTTTATAACGACAACCGACCCCGAAAACCGGGGCGGGAAATAGCGGAGGGTCAAAGTGGCACAATCACCGAACGTGAACGTTCATGCCGCCGCGCATGAAAAAATCACCGCAAATCCGAAGTTCCATGAATTGGTCAGCAAGCGTCGCAGCTTCGCTTGGTTGCTGTCGGCCGTCATGCTGAGCATCTACTTCGGCTTCATCCTGCTGATCGCCTATGGCAAGGAATTCCTGGGCCAGTCGCTGTCCGGCGGGGTCACCACCATCGGCTTCCCCATCGGCGTCGGCGTCATCCTGTCGGCCATCGTGCTGACCGGTATCTACGTCCGCCGCGCCAACACCGAGTTCGACGAACTGAACCGCCAGATTCTCGAGGAAGCCCGCTGATGAACTTCTCCAAGATCGCTCTCGCGGCAGCCCTCGCCATCGGCGGGTCGCTGGCCGCCACCGCTGCCTTCGCCGCCGGCGCCGACATGGGTGCCGCGGAAAAGCAAGCCACCAACTGGCATGCCATCATCATGTTCGCGATTTTCGTGGGCCTGACCTTGGGCATCACCTATTGGGCCGCCCGCAAGAACAAGACGGCGGCCGACTTCTATGCCGCCGGCGGCGGCATCACCGGCTTCCAGAACGGCCTGGCCATCGCCGGCGACTACATGTCGGCGGCGTCCTTCCTGGGTATTTCCGCCCTGGTGTACGGTTCGGGCTTCGACGGCCTGATCTTCTCGGTGGGCTGGCTGGTCGGCTGGCCGATCATCTTGTTCCTGATCGCCGAACGCCTGCGCAACCTGGGCAAGTTCACCTTCGCCGACGTGGCGTCGTACCGCCTGGCCCAAGGCCCGGTGCGTATCTTCGCCGCCACCGGTGCGCTGATCGTCGTCATCTTCTACCTGATCGGCCAGATGGTCGGCGCCGGCCAGCTGATCAAGCTGCTGTTCGGCCTGGACTACATCATGGCCGTCGTCGTGGTCGGTGCGCTGATGATGGTCTACGTGACCTTCGGCGGCATGACCGCCACCACCTGGGTGCAGATCATCAAGGCCTGCCTGCTGCTGGGTGGCGCCACCTTCATCGCCTTGGGCGTGATGAGCCATTTCGGCTTCTCGTTCGAAGCTTTGTTCGCCAAGGCGGTTGAAGTCCATCCGAAGAAGACCGCCATCATGGCGCCCGGCTCGCTGGTCACCAACCCGGTCGACGCCATTTCGCTGGGTCTGACCCTGATGTTCGGCACCGCTGGTCTGCCGCACATCCTGATGCGCTTCTTCACCGTGCCGAACGCCAAGGAAGCCCGCAAGTCGGTCTTCTACGCCACCGGCTTCATCGGTTACTTCTACATCCTGACCTTCATCATCGGTTTCGGCGCCATCACCCTGGTTCTGACCGATCCCCAGTACCTGGACGTCGCCAAGGGCGGCCTGAACCTGAAGGGCGGCGGCAACATGCCCGCCATCTGGCTGGCTCATGCCATCGGCGGCGACATCTTCCTGGGCTTCA
>JAIWOG010000334.1 GCA_020217035.1 Magnetospirillum sp.
TCTTCCGTGAACCTGCTGCGCTTCATTAGTCCGTCTCCCTGATGGAACGGACTCTACCTCAGAGTGGGGACATTTGCGGGGAACAGGTCAGACTCAACCTCTGAACGGGATCAATCAGGGGAACAGGTCATCATCAATGCCCTGTAGGGCGCTCTGCCGCTGACCGATGACTAAGGAAGGTCGCGCACTGCCCGGTAATGGGGATCGCCCTTCACCTCGTACCGCCCTGCGGGGATGCCGAACGCGGCAACAATCTGGGCGACAAAGGTGGTGCCGCGAAGCCTGCGGTCCGCGTAGATGATGAAACGGTCCTCGGCGGGCAGGTAGACCACCCGCCCCCTTGGGATGGCCTCGTACCGATGCCATGCCGGGTCCGTGGGTAGGCCGCGCCGTTCCAGCCCCGATGCCCCCAGACGTGCCAGCCCCTCCCAGAATTCGGCGTGTCCGGTGGGATGGGTGCGGCAATCGCCGTAGTCTTCCGCTTGATCAATGGGGGTCTTGTCCGCCAGCAGCACCAAGCTGCCATCCTGGCCGCGACACCCCCAGAAGATGCCGACGCACGGTGCGGCCATGTCCATCCCCCTATGGCGTGTTGGGCGCAGATTGGCACCTGGGCGGGAGACGGTAAAGCGCTGCTGGGGGCCAGCGCTGGCCCCCAGCAGGTTAGGTCAAGAACCTACTTGTCGCCCTTGTAGCAAGGATTCTTGACCTCGACCTGACGGACGTAGCCGCCCGCCTCGCCGTCATAGACGGTGCCCGCTTGGGCGGTGGTGAAGGTCTCGGTGACCAGCAGGACGGGCACGCGGTCGTTGTAGCCGGCGTTGGTGCACTTGCTGGCGGCCACATCGTCGGCGGTGCCGCCGATGGCGGTGGCCTTCTCGAACGGGGTGGCCGCGTGCAGCGAACCGGCGGACAGAATGGCGGTGACGGCAAGGGTGCCGAAAAGGGCGATCTTGTTCATGGTCTGATTCCCCTGATGGGTGGTTGCACGCGAAGGTCGGTGTCGTCATCGCCTTCGCGCCTGAGTTCCCTTCTTCAAATCAGACCCCGAGAAATTAGCACCCAAACGCGCATGGCCATCATGCGTTTGGCGCAGGTCACGTCGAATCAATGGGTTGGAAGCCGCATCGGGACAAAGGCGCGGCATTTCTCGTTCATGCGGCCTTGCCCTCGGATACGGCTTCCGACAGTGCCCGCAGGTAATTGGCGGCGTCGCTGGCCCGTGAGGCTGCGGTGAAGATCGCTCGCTTGTCGTTCCGCAGCACCTTCAGCCAGCTTTCGATGTACTGGGCGTGGTCGCGGCGCGGTTCCGGGCTGATGCCGAGTTCGGCACACAGGAAGGCCGCGCCAAGCTCCGCGATCAATTCCTCGGCGGCATAGGCTTCGCTGCCGAAGCGGTTGCGAAGGGCGCGGGCGCATCGGCGTTCATGGCCGGTCCAGTGGGTGAGTTCATGCAGGGCCACGGTATAATAGCCCTCGGCATCGCAGAAACTGCCGGGCGGAGGAAGGTGGATTTCGTCCCGGCTCGGGATGTAGCAGGCTCGTGGTCCGCCATAATGGATGATGGCCCCGCTGGTGGTAATGAGGTGGTCGGCGGCGGCGTGGTGCTCGATCTCAGGCAGTGGTGGTGCTGGGCGGGGTTCGTAGCCGTCCACCTGGGCGGCGTTGAACACGAAGGCCGCTCGGGCGACAAAGTGGCCCCGGCGATGCTGTGCACCGTCGTCCTGGGCGTCGGCGTCACACCCCCCGGCGCTGTCCAGTCGCTTGAAGAAGATCGTCATGGTGCCCTTCTCGCCCGCTCGCACCTGGGCACCTGCCGCTGCCCATTGCCGATAGGTGGCCCATTCGGCGGTGGGGTGGGCGTTGGCCTGCTGGCTGGCCCATAAGGTGAGGACGTTGACGCCCCGATAGGCGTAGCCGCCGACAGGGTTGTGGGGGATGCGGACGGACGCGCCGCCACAAAGGCGCGGGTTCCAGGGCATCCGGTATTCGCCCGCGCCGGCTTCGATGGCGGCGATGATCTGGTTGGTGACCCGCTGATAAAGGTCGGTCTTGGGTTCGCCGGTCATTGGCCCCTCCTGAATGTGGAAGGGGCTTCTGCCGAACAAAGCGGGAATTTACGAGTTTATCGAAGAATCTTGCCTGTCGTGCTGCACGAAATGGCTCCAAATCGCCATATTGCATATGGCACATCGATTCTTGATCCGACCACGCCGATTCACCCGTTCCCGGATTTCCGGGAGGCGGGTTTTTGGTGTGTCGTGGTGCCAGCCCTTCCGAAACAGCCAACATGACGTCGGCCCTCTCCTGGGCCGGTACGGAGACTTACCATGACCTCAGAAGAACGCGCACGCCTGTTGCTGGAACGGGCGGACCTGGGTATCGGCCCGAACGTCACCCGCAAGACCTTTCCTCGGATATTGGGCGATGGTCCCTATGCCACCCTTTGGCGTGCTTCGGTCGGGGCGACCTACGACGATTTCATGAAGCATGAGCATCAGTTGGCGAAGGAGCGTGAACCGGGAATTTGCGTCTTCAAGAAGCGGGCACGCCGGAAGTTGGGCAAACCCGATCCCGGCTACAAGATGGTGCTGCGGGAAACGTCGCTGGATGAGGCGCTGCCCCGCCACATGACAAAGGAGCAATTCGCCGAGTTGTACGCCGCAACCTCGTTCGCCAATACCCAGGGCCGCTTGCTCAATGCCCATCTGCCGATCACCTGGGGATGTTTGGGGTACATGGACCATGAGGACGCTGCCAAGGCCCTGGTGCGGTTTACGAAGTGCCTGCGGGAGTGGTGCTGGGAGAACGGCTTTGTGGCGATTTACGTCTATGCGCATGAATGCGGGGATACGGTCGGCCTGCACACCCATTTCCTGACCGCAATCCCGGATAGGTATTTGCGGGATTTCAAGCGGTGGGCGTTGCGATGCCTTGCCGGGATATCCAGGATAAAGCCGATGCCGGAAGAAGCGTGCAAGCCGGTGCTGCGGGCAGGGCAAAGCGTGTACGCGCAATGGGCGCTGCTCCACTACGCCTGCAAGGGGATCAATCCCTATACCACCATCCGACAAAGCGCCGGGGAAGCCGTCTTTATGCGCGATCTGCTGGGGTGCGACTACGAGGACCCTGGCGAGGTCCGCTGCAAGAAGCGGTGCGGCACATCCACGAATATCGGCGCGGCGGCGCGGAAGAAAGCTGGGTTTCGTTCACTGCTGGATCAGGGCGTTGCCCATTATGACCGTCTCATTGCGGGCGTGGAGTTCCGGGAATGGCAGCGCCAGCAGGACCATGAGGGGCTGCATCGCATGTTAATGGACCTGTAGGATCGGGAAACCTGCACTTTCGTCGGTGCTGGGTACGCTGGACAAAGTGCAGGTTTCGGCTCTTGGGTAACGCCAATTCCTTAGCGTTTGCGGTGACTTAGGGTGGCCTCCTTGGCCGAACGGATGACTAAGGAATCGGCGTCGAGAGGGGCCGTGGTGCGCAGATGAACATCGCGGATGTCGGGTCGGCCTTTCCAGGCGACGTGGGGATTGATGGCTATCTTGTCGATGACGTTCCACCCCTTCGGGTGCTCGATGAGGATGCCCAAGGCGTGAAGCCGATTCAGCGCGTCAAAAACGGCGTCCTCGGTGATGCCGAGGTCGTTCGCCAGCTTTCGGTGTTGCAGGCGAATAACCCCGTCGTTCTGCGTCAGTTCGCACAGGGCTTCGGTGAACACGGCGTAAGCGGTGGCGGGGTCGGGCAATTGCCAGATGAGGCGGTTGGCGATCCGCGTCTGGGCGCGGTAGCACACGAAGAAATAGCTTTCCTCGGGGATGGACGATTTCATGGATTTTCTCCCTGAAGGCAGTTCATGGTGGGAAGGGGAAAGGGATGGGGATTTGCTGATTTCTGTGGGTATTGTGGGGATGATGACAGTTTATATGCGTCGGTTGCCGGGGCTGCTTTCAGGACCGAGCACGTCCGCATCCGAATAGCCCCGTTGCAAGTTTGCATAGAAAAGGCGGCTCCCCTGTCGCAGGGAGCCGCCATGTTGCCGGGCACCTGAAGTTCAGGCGCGTTGAGCGGGGAGCGCGTTGAGCCAGCGTTCGGCCTCGACCATCGGGATGAAGGTGCGGCGACCGAATTTCCTGGCGATCAACCGGCCCGCCTTCATCTCAGCGTAAGCCGCCGTGCGCCCGATCCCGGCCCACCGGCAAAAGTCGTTGACCGAGAATGCGCCCGGCGTCGTCTTGCTGTTCGTGTTGCTGTCCATCTTTCGGCCCTGCCGTCGAGTTGCTGATGGCAGATATAGGCCGGTGGCGCGGGGGGCTTTATTCGGGCGTGTTCGCAGCTATTTGGCCGCTGCCGCCTTGCCCCGCCCGATGGGAACAACGTCGCCGTTTCGGTTCTCGATGGCGCAATACTGCGCCCAATCCTCCATCAGCAGGCTGCGCTTCTCGATCAGATCGCCGCGCCGGTAGGCCGCCTCGACCTTGTTTTTGACGATATGGGCCAAGGCCATCTCGGCAACCTCGTTGGGATAATGGGTCTGCTCCGAGGCCCAATCGCGGAAGGTGCTGCGGAAGCCGTGGGGGGTGATGCGCTCGCCGTTGCGGTCGGAGAACGGCATATCCTTGAGCAATTCGAGGAACGCCATGTTCGACAACGGCTTCTTCGGGTTCACTCCGGGAAAGATGAACTCGGACGGAGCGCCCTCCTTCACGGAGTCCAGCACGGCGAGGGCGGCAGTGGACAAAGGAACGCGGTGTTCCCGTTTCATCTTCATGCGCTCGGCGGGAACGGTCCAAATCTTCCGTTCCCAGTCGATCTCATCCCATCGCGCACCGGCGACTTCGCCCGTGCGCAAGGCGGTCAGGATCAGAAATTCCAAGCCACGGGCGCTGATCCCGCTCCGCTTCCGCAGGGCCGCCATGAACTGCCCCATGCTGTCATAGGGAAGGGCGGGATGGTGTCTGACCTTCTGAATCTTTGACGGGGACACCAGCAGCTTGTCGAGATGGCCCTTCCACCGGGCGGGGTTCTCCCCTCGCCGATAGCCGCGAGCCGTGGCCCAATCAAGGATGTTTTCGATCCGGCTCCGCACGCGGGTGGCCGTCTCGTTCTTGGTGTGCCAAATCGGTTCCAGCGCCTTGAGGACAAGGCCGGTCTCGATGCTGTTTACCGGAAGGTCGCCAAGGGTCGGGTGAACATAGGTGGCGAGGGTGTTTTGCCACTGGTCGGCGTGCTTGCCGCTTTTCCATCCTGAACGATGGGCCGTGATAAACGCATCGGCACATTCCCGGAAACGGATGGTCCTGGCCGATTCCAGCTTGGCGGCGAGAAGCTGCGCCTCGCGCACCTTGAGCGGGTCACTGCCATCATGCTTCAGCTTGCGGAACTCGGCGGCCTTCGCCCGTGCCTCGGCCAAGGATATGGTGTGGACGGGGCCAAGGCCCATATCGTGTCTGCTGCCGTCCAGCATGTAGCGGAAAATCCACGACTTGGCCCCGGTCGGGCCAACGCGAAGATAAAGGCCGCCGCCATCGGCGTAATAGCCGGGCTTTGCTTCCTTCGTCACCTTCATGGCGCTCAACTGCCCGATTTTCCGCACCATGACACCCCCTCCCGACCAAAAAAGAACAAATTAGCAACTATGTCCCATCATTTGAACCATCAATTTAGTCTGAATTGTACCGATCAGGAGCGAACACGTCCACCCAAACCGGGGCTGTGATGCCTGGGAATCCTTGGGTTCATCGAACTCGACCGATCATCGGCGATCAAGCCTGAGGCGGACTCTCCCTCCGCCATTCTCCCTATACCCCTGAAAATCCAATGATTTCGCCCACTTAGGCGGGGTCGGCTTTTGCGTCCCCCACACGCTTCCCCCACACACATACCTTCCTCGAAAAACGACAGATGGATGCCCCACCATTTTTTCAGCGGGGCACCCGGTCGTGGATGGCGGGCGCACCCACCAGACCACGGTTTTACCATTGACCTGAAATCTCAGGGCTAAGGGCCTTGGGACGCTCCCACCGTCCCAATAGGGCACACCCTCAATGGGCAACGGTGGGGCATCACAGGGGATCAACGGCGGCGGATGAACCGTAGGGCCTCGTACCGGGCTTCCTTCTCTTCCAAGTGCCGGGCCAGCTTCACCTGTCGTGCAGCTTCCGCCGCATCAAGGGCCGCTTGGGCTTCCGCATCCTTGGCGACAAGGCCACCACGCTGAAACTGGGCGAAGACCTCCGCCACATAAGCCAACTCGATATTGGCCCTTGCAGTTTCAGACTTTGCCAGAATGAACAGGGCTTGCGCCTGGGTCAGGTAGAAGGCGGTGGTGGGACGGCCCCGGCCCTTCGATTTTGCCCCACGGTGGAGCAAATTACCCATGGCTTCCAAGTCGGCCCGATGGCGCTTGATTAGGTCACGGACCTTCCGGGGGCGTTCATACCCCAGGCGCTCCGCAAGGGTCAGGTCCAGAACCCGGACCTCCCCGTCTTCTTCGATCAGGTCAGGCAAGGCCCCGGAGGTTTGCGCCAATTCGTGCAAACCCCCGGCCAGGGTGGTCGTGGCAATGCTGGTCACTGACCTGGCCTCACTCGTTCCAGTTCCCGTGCGGGAACAGCCAGTTGCCCCCGGTGCCGTGCTGCCGCCACTCATTGGGGCGGTGTCCGTTGTTCAGGTTGGTGGGCGGGTTGGTGCCCTCGGTGCGGATAACCTTGGCTTCCTCCCCGGAACCATCGCGGATGGCGAAGAACAAATCATCCCATTCCGGGCCATAGACGCGGCGCTGGTGGCCCTTGGTGGACAGGAACTTGATGGTGCCCCCAGGGGTGCGGGTAGGCTTTTCCAGGAAGGGAAGCTGAACTTGGGGGGATTACGTAACAACGCCCCCCTAATAGCAGCGGCTGTCGAAAAACAAGCAGTTGCTATGGCATAGGCATTCATGGCAACGACGACAAAGTTGACCCATTTCTTCTTCGACGACGGACAACTCGAATGGCGGGACCCGGAGCGCCGCGTCTTGGTGCGCCATCGCCGGAATTCGAGACCGCATCGTCCACGAATACTTCCGCACCAACACGCGGCGTATCTGGGACGTGGTTCAGGACGATCTTGGTCCGTTGGAAACGGCGCTGAAATCCGCGCTCAAAGACCGTCCCAACCCGTAATCACTTAGCTGTCGCTGACCCCGGCTTCGGCGAAGGTGGCCATGCCGGTGTGGCAGGCCAGGGCGGCGCGGACCACGCCGACGGCCAGGGCGGCACCCGAGGCTTCGCCCAATCGCAGGCCCAAATCGAACAGCGGTTGCTTGTTCAGTCTTTCCATCAGGCGGCGGTGGCCCGGCTCGGCCGAGGCGTGGGCGACCACGCAATGGTCCAGCGCCTTGGGGTTTTCAGCCGCCAGCGGCGCCACGGCGGCGGTGCAGACATAGCCGTCCAGCAGCACCGGCACCCGCTTCAGCCGCGCCGCCAGCACGGCGCCGGCCATGGCCGCCAGTTCGCGCCCGCCCAGGCAGCGCAGGATGTCCAAGCCCGTCAGGCCCTGGTGCCGCGCCACGCCGGCGGCCACCACCTGGGTCTTGCGGTCCAGCCCGTCATTGTCGATCCCGGTGCCGCGTCCGGTCCAGAACCCGGCCTCGCCGCCATAAAGGGCGCAGGGGATGGCCGCCGCCGGGGTGGTGTTGCCGATCCCCATCTCGCCCACGCACAACAGGTCGCAATCGTCGGGCACCGCAGCCATGCCGGCCTGGAAGGCGGCGGCGAATTCACCCTCGCCCATGGCCGGGCCTTGGGTGAAGTCGGCGGTGGGGCGATCCAGTTCCAGGCTGATCACCTGCAATTCGGTGCCGAAGGTTTGGCACAATTGGTTGATGGCGGCGCCGCCATGCTGGAAGTTGGCCACCATCTGCGCCGTCACTTCCGGCGGGAAGGCCGAAACCCCCAGGGCGGCGACGCCATGGTTGCCGGCGAAGACGCGGGCGCACACCCGATCCAGGCGGGGCGGGTGGCGTCCCTGCCAGGCCGACAGCCAGCGGCCCAGATCTTCCAGACGCCCCAGCGAACCAGCCGGTTTGGTCAGTTGCGGTTCGCGCACCGCCCAGGCGGCGGTCGCCACGGCGTCCTCGCCCGGCAGCGATTCCAGCAGGGTGCGGATGTGCGCTACACTAGAAATGGACGTATTCAAGAGTATTCTCCACAACATATTGCGCGGGCGCAGTAGCTCGTCCTATAAAGCATTCATCCTTCGCCGTCATCAGGGATGAGTATCCGTGAACGAATCCCCCCCCTCTGTTCCGCTGTGGCGCTGCTGGTTGGACGACCTGCTGTTGGCTGTCGGCTTCCTGACCCGGCTGCCGGTCCCCGGTTGCCCGGCTTATGTGGAAGGCGGTCTGGCCCGGGCCATGCGGGTGTTTCCCTTGGCCGGAGCCTTGGTCGGCCTGCTGGGCGGGGTGGTTTTCGTGGCGGCGCAGGACGTGCTGCCGCCCTTGGCGGCGGCGCTGCTGGCGCTGTTGACCACCATCGCCCTGACCGGCGCATTGCACGAGGACGGCTTGGCCGACACCGCCGACGGACTGGGAGCGCGGGGGGGACGAGAGAAACGCTTGGAGGTGATGCGCGATTCGCGCTCGGGCGCCTATGGCGTCTTGGCCTTGGTGTTCAGCGTCGGCCTGCGGGCCGCCGCCCTGGCGGCGGCGCCGTCGGCCCTGGCCGGGTTGGGGGCGTTGGTGGCGGCGGCGGCGTTTTCGCGGGCCTGCGTCCCCGCTGTGATGCAGGTGCT
>JAIWOG010000217.1 GCA_020217035.1 Magnetospirillum sp.
CCCTGCACGCCGCCTTGCTTGTTCAGGCGGTCCACGTACATCTCCAGCGTCTTCTTCTCGGGCTCGCCCAGGAACGACGCCGGACCCGTCACCGACAAAAAGGCGCCGATCTGCACCGGATCCGCCGCTTGCGCCGTCCACGAAAGGGCCAGGGCGCAACCGGCGACGGCCAGCCCGGCAATGGTCTTCAATCCTCGCATCGTTTTCTCCTCCCTGTGGTCATTGTGACCATCATGTTTCCATTGTACCCGTCAGCGATGGAACATCCGTTACGCAAGTGCGAAAGCGAAAACCATAGTAAGGCTGCGGGATAGGTGGCTTACCTGTTTTATTTTGTGCATCTGAAATGATGCATTTTTTAGAATATTTCCGAAGCATATTGTATCGGTTCTAGGCTTGTCAACGGCACAGCGACCGCCGAGGCTTCCGAAATCTAGAATTAATTCTGTTATATGGAATAACGATGGAGGGCGGCTTGTCAACCCGTGTGGTGTCCCAGCTCGATCCACGGGAAAAAAGCGGGTTGCGCCCGTCATCGCCTTGGTTAGGATATCGTGTTCGCAGACAAGATCGGTTTCAGTTCCCCCATGCCCGCCAAGTCCCGTCTGGACGACATGGTCCAAGCCACGCTTGAGCAGCTTCGCCCCAAGGCGAAGTCGCTGATCGTCACCGTTTACGGCGACGCCATCCTGCCCCATGGCGGGTCGTCGTGGCTGGGCAGCCTGATCCGACTGGTCGAGCCTTTCGGCCTGAACGAACGCATCGTGCGCACCTCGGTGTTCCGGCTGTCCAAGGAAGACTGGCTGACCTCGTCCCATGTGGGGCGGCGCAGCTATTACAGCCTGACCGACACCGGTCGGCGGCGTTTCGAAGCGGCGCATCGGCGCATCTACTCCTATGCGCGGCGGCCGTGGGACAAGCAATGGACCTTGGTCTTCACCAATCTGTCGGGCACCGAGGGCGAGCGGCGCGAAGCGCTGCGCCGCGACTTGGGCTGGCTGGGCTTCGGCCAGTTGTCGCCCGGTGTCATGCTGCATCCCGACCCCGATCAGGCGGCGGTGCGCCAGGCGCTGATCGACGCCGAAGCCGGCGACCAGGCGGTGGTGATGCGGGCCTCGGCCGAAGCCTGGGTCGCCCCCGAAGCGCTGCGTGACGTCATCCGCACCTGTTGGGATCAGGACCGTCTGGCCCAGGATTACCTGGGCTTCCTGGATATTTTCCGCCCCTTGTGGCGAGCGCTGGATGGATCGGCCGATCCCGACCCGGAAACCTGTTTCATGGTGCGGTCCTTGCTGATCCACGGCTATCGCCGGGCGCTGCTGCGCGATCCCATGCTGCCCGACGAATTGCTGGCGCCCGACTGGCCCGGTGCTGCGGCGCGGCTGCTGTGCCGCAACCTCTATCGTCTGGTCCAGGCCCCGGCCGAGCGCCATCTGATGAGCGTGCTGGAAACCGCCGAAGGCCCGCTGCCGGAAGCCAACGCCGCCTTCTTCGCCCGTTTCGGCGGCCTGACCCAGCCCGACGCCGCCGCCTGATCCACCCTTGGTGGTATTGTCAAAGGGCGTCCGTTGACCGATAGTTCTGCTATGCCTGATCCGGCAAGGGGGACATCGTGCAGCGCGGTCTGACTTTCATCGCCATCTCGGTCATGGCAGGTGCCGTAGGGCTTGGTTTTTGGGGAACGACGCCGCCGAAAACTCCACCCCAGCCCGTTGTCGCCCCGATCGCCGTCCCCGTGGAGGTACCGCTGCCGCAAAGCGGACCGCTGCAGCCGCTGTCTTCGGTCCAATTGGTGGTGCCGCCGCCCGAATTGCCCGCCCCAAACGCTGCCGACACGGCCAGTCCCGAGCCGACGGCGCCGGCCTTGACCTATCAGCGGCTGATCAAGCCGGACGAGGCCAATGGCGGCAACGATGTCTGTCTGGTGTTCTCGGCCGAGCTGGATCCGGCCCTGTCCTATCACGATTTCATCAGCGTTCCCGACCAGCACCGCCCGCTGTTGCGGGTCGAAGGCGGACGCCTGTGTGTTTTGGGCCTGCCCTTGGGCCATGAAACCATCCTGACCCTGAAGGCCGGCCTTCCCGGGCGCGATGGCGGCACCTTGGCCGCCGAACAAAGTGTCTCGGTGCTGTTGGGCGACCGCCCGCCGCAGGTGTCCTTCGGTTCCGGCTTCATCCTGCCGCGCCAGGCCGGCGACGGCTTGCCGGTGACCACCATCAACGTTCCCAGCCTGGAGATGAAGCTGTACCGGGTGGGCGACCGCCTGCTGGCCCGCATGCGCCAGGATCTGGTGGACGAAAAGACGGTTTATGCCTATCGGACCGATTATTACGCCAACGACGAAGGCCGGCTGGTGTGGTCGGGACCCATGGCCATCAAGGAAAGCCGCAACCAGACGGTGACCAGCCTGTTCCCCCTGGTCCAGGCCATGGGCAAGCCGGAACCCGGCGTCTATCTGCTGACCGCCCAATTGCCGCGCAGCGGCCTGGATGCCGAAGACGAATATTACGATTATCGGGGCCACGCCGCCCAATGGGTGGTGCATTCCGACCTGGGCCTGACCTCGTTCAGGGGCGGCGATGGATTGACCTTGTCGGTGCGCGGATTGGGGGACGCCAAGCCCAAGGCCGGGGTGCGCCTGACCCTGATCGCCCGCAACAACGACGAATTGACCGAAGTCATCACCGATGCCCAGGGCATGGCCCATTTCGCCCCCGGCCTGCTGCGCGGCGAAGGCGGCATGACCCCGGTGATGGTGATGGCCTATGACGGCGACGACTTCAATTTCCTGGATTTGCGCCGCCCCGAATTCGATCTGTCGGATCGCGGCGTGCAAGGCCGCGACCCATCGGGGCCGGTGGACGCCTTCCTGTATGCCGATCGCGGCATCTATCGTCCCGGCGAAAGCGTGCAACTGACCGCGCTTTTGCGCGACGCCGACGTCCGCACCGTGGCGGCCAGCCCGATTTTCGTGCTGCTGCGCCCCGACGGCCGCGAATACCGTCGTTTCACCAGCCCCGACAAGGGTCAGGCCGGCGCCCATCACCTGACCATGGCGCTGCCCAAATCCGCCAATCGCGGCGTGTGGCGGGTCAACGCCCTGATGGACCCCAAGGGCGCCCCGGTGGGTACCCTGACCTTCGACGTGCAGGATTTCGTCCCCCAGCGTCTGGCCCTGGACCTGCCGCCGGCCCCAACCGTGCTGCGGCCGGGTCAAGCCTTGGACCTGCCCCTGGCCGCCCGCTTCCTGTACGGCGCCCCGGCGGCGGGTTTGGGCGGCGAGGCCGAGCTGGTCCTGGAAGCCGACCCCAATCCGTTCCCGCGCCACAAGGGCTTTCAGTGGGGGGTGGAAGGCGCCACCTATGACGGGCAGCGTCTGACCTTGGCCATGGACGACACCGACGAAGCGGGCCATACCAAGGTTACTGGATCAGTGCCCAGCGGGCTTGATTCCCCCATGCCACTCAGGGCGGTGGCCAATATCGCCGTGCGCGAACCGGGCGGGCGCACCACCTCCGACCGCCTGACCATGCCGGTGGCCTGGCACGACGTGTCGCTGGGCTTGCGTCCGCGCTTTGAAGGCGCGGTGCGTACCGGCCAGGACGCGGTCTTCGACCTGCTGGCGGTGAACGACGATGGCGAGGCGGTGGCCGCCGACAAGGTCGAAATCCGTCTTTATAAGGACACGTCCACTTGGCAATGGTATCGGGCGGACGGTTCTTGGCGCTATCAGCGCGTGCCCCATGAAAGCCAGGTGGCCACCGGCCTCGTCGATATCGGTGAAGCGGCGCCGGCCGAATGGCGGCGCAATCTGAATTGGGGCCGCTACCGGCTGGAAATCCGCAAGGATCAGGCGGTGACCAGCCGTTTCTTCACTGTGGGATGGTACGGCAATGCCGGCCCCGACCGTCCCGACCGCTTGCAGGTGGGGGCGGACAAGCCCGGTTACCAGCCCGGCGACAAGGCCCGTATCCGCGTGCAAAGCGATCTGGGTGGCCCGGCCTTGCTGGTGGTGGCCAATGAAAAGGTGCGCGAGACCCGTGTCCTGACCCTGGCGCCCGGCGATGCCGAGATCGAGCTGGAGATGCGCCCCGAATGGGGGCCGGGTGTCTATGCCATGGTCACCCTGTACCGGCCGTTGGCCGGGCCGTCCAGCCATGCCCCGGTCCGCGCCGTGGGCGTCAGCTGGCTGGGTCTGGACCCAGGGCTGCGGACGTTGAAGGTGGACATCGACGCCCCCGAGACCATCACGCCGCGGCAAAAGCTGGAGGTGGCGGTCAAGGTGACGGGCGGCGACAAGGCTTTTGTCACCCTGGCGGCGGTGGACCAGGGCATCTTGCAGCTGACCCGCTTCAAGACGCCGGCACCGGCCGGGCATTATCTGGTGCAACGCCGTCTGGGCGTGGGCATGCGCGACGATTACGGCCGCCTGATCCGTGGACTTCCCGGCCAGGGCGACGACCAGGGCGGCGATGCCATGGGGCGTGGCCTGGACGTGGTGCCCACCAAGACGGTGGCGCTGTTTTCCGGCGTGGTGGCGGTCAAGGACGGCGTGGCTCGCATTCCCTTGGATATCCCTGATTTCCAGGGTGAATTGCGGCTGATGGCGGTGGCCTTCGACGGGGCCAAGGTGGGCTCCGGCGACCGCCGTCTGACCGTGCGCGACCCGGTGGTGGCGGAAATGATCCTGCCGCGTTTCCTGGCCCCCGACGATCACGCCACCGCGACGCTTTTGCTGCACAATGTCGGCGGACAGGCCGGGGATTATCAGATCAAGCTAAGTTCGCAAGGCCCGGTCACCCTGGCCGAGACCCGCACCGAGACCCTGGCGGCGGGGGAACGCCGCATGCTGGCCCTGCCCATCACCGCCGGCGAAATGGGGATCGCCGATATGCGGATGCAGGTGTCCGGTCCCGGCAATTTCGCCGTCAGCCGGTCCTGGCCCATCCAGGTGCGCCCCGCAAGGGTTGCGGTGACCGATCAACAGACGGTGACCCTGGCGGCGGGTGCCAAGGAAACCCTGGATGACACGGCGATTGCCGGTTATCTGCCGGGAACGGTGAAGGCGTCGTTGAACCTGTCGCGCTGGCAGGGGCTGGACGTGCCCGGCCTGCTGCGTTGGATGGACCGCTATCCCTTCGGCTGTTTGGAACAGACCACCAGCCGGGCGCTGCCGCTGCTGTATTTCAACGATCTGGCCCAAGCCGTGGGCGCCGCCGGCGACCAAGGCGCCGATGCCCGTATCCAGCAAGCCATCGACCGGGTGCTGACCATGCAGGGCGCCGACGGCAATTTCCGCATGTGGGGGCCGTGGGGCGTGGATGCCTATGACTGGCTGTCGGTCTATGCCCTGGACTTCCTGGACCGGGCCGCCGCCAAGAAATTCGACGTGCCCCAGGCGGCGTTGAATGCGGGGCGGCGCTGGCTGGCGTCCTCGGCCTTCACCTCGTCCAATCCCGAGGTCAAGGCCTATGCCGCCGCTCTGCTGGCCCGCGCCGGCAAGGTCAATGCCGCCGATCTGCGTTATTTCCATGACGTCAATCCGCCCGCCAACGCCATCGCCTTGGCCCATCTGGGGGCGGCGCTGGACGCCATCGGCGAACGCGACCGCGCGGCGCGGTCCTTCGATCGGGCGGTCAAGGCGCTGGCGGTGGAGCCGTGGAAGTACAAGCCCCTGCTCTATGGCAGCCAGTTGCGCGACGCTTTCGCCGTCGCCGCCATCCTGGCCGAATCCGGGCGCGGCGCCCTGGTGCCGGAAGTCTTGGCCCAGGCCGGACAGATGAATGCCCAGGCCGAGATGACCACCACCCAGGACAAGGCGTGGATGCTGTTGGCCGCCGCCGCCCTGGGCAAGAATACCGGTCAGGTGGCGGTCAAGGTGGACGGCCGGATGCTGGAGGCCAAGGGTGACCCGCTGTCCCTGCCGGTGGAGCTTGCCCGCCTGACCAAGGGGATAAGCGTGGAAAACGCTGGCGGCGGCGACATCTTCCGCACGCTTTCGGTGGACGGCGTGCCATCCCAGCCGCAGCAAGCCGAAGATCATGGCGTGGTGGTGCGCAAGCGTATCCTGGGGCTGGACGGCCAACCGGTGGATGTGGCCCAGGTCAAGCGCAACGACCGGCTGGTGGTGGTGCTGTCGTTGGCGGTGCGGGGCGAACGCAAAGGCGATTACGCCGTGTTGGACCTGTTGCCCGCCGGCTTGGAGCCGGAAGGCATGGTCAAGCCGGGACAGCCCGGCTTCGGCTGGCTGACCGACTTGTCCAGTCCGCAAACCCAAGAATTGGGCGATGACCGCTTCCTGGCCATCCAATCCCTGCCGCGATACGTGCGGGGGGCCAATGATCCGGAATGGCAGCAGGGCAAGCCGGTTTACGACGCCACCTTGGCCTATGTGGTGCGTGCCGTCGGTTTGGGTGAGTTCGCCTTGCCCGGTGTCATTGCCGAGCACATGTACAGCCCCGGCCTGGTTGGGCGCACCGCCGAAGGCCGCCTGGTCATCGGCGAATGAAACGGCGTCTGACGATCGGGGCTTTGGCCTTGGTCGTCACGGCCGTTCTGGCCGATCTGTTGCTGCCGCCCGATTTGGGGCGATTGCAGGCGGTTTCGGTGGTGGTGGAAGACCGCGCCGGCAGTCCGTTGCGTCCCTTCGCCAGCCCCGACGGCACCTGGAGGATGGGGGCGGAACCGGCCAGGGTCTCGCCCCTGTACCTGTCCATGTTGCGGGAAATCGAGGACAGGCGCTTCGGTTGGCATCCGGGGGTCGATCCCTTGGCCATGACGCGCGCCGGCTTGCAGATGCTGAACCATGGCCGGGTGGTGTCGGGCGGCTCGACGCTGACCATGCAACTGGCCCGGCTGCTGGCGCCCAAGCCGCGCACAATCGCGGCCAAGCTGACGGAAATGGCCCGCGCCGTGCAGTTGCAGATGCGGTTGGGGCGTGACGGGGTGTTGGCCGGCTATCTGACCCTGGCGCCGTTCGGTGGCGCCCTGGAAGGGGTGCGGGCGGCAAGCCTGGCCTGGTTCGGCCGCGAGCCCGACCATTTAAGTCCGGCCCAGGCCGCCTTGCTGGTGGCGCTTCCACAATCGCCGGAACGGCTGCGCCCCGACCGCCACCCCACCGCCGCCAAGGCGGCGCGGGACCGGGTGCTCGACCGGGCCGCCGCCGCCGGGATCATCGCCGCCGACGTGGCCGCCAGCGCCAAGTTGGAAGCTGTTCCTGTCGCCATGTTGGACATGCCCATGGTGGCCCCGCATCTGGCGGCGCGGCTGGCGAGCCAGGCGACGAAACCGGCTGTGCGCACGACCATCGATGGCAATCTACAGCGCACAATTGAAAACATGGCCCAGGCGCAATCGCGTTTCTGGCCCGACAACGCCGAGATGGCGGTGATGGTGGTGGCCAATGACGGCCGCCGGGTTCTGGCCCATGTGGGGGCGGCCCAATGGCGGCGCTGCCAGATCGACCTGACGCGGGCCGTGCGCTCGCCGGGATCAACCTTGAAGCCGTTCATCTATGCCCTGGCCTTCGACGATTTGTCGTTGCATCCGGCGACGCTGGTAGTGGACGCGTCGCGCCGTTTCGGCGCTTGGATGCCGCGTAATTTCGACCAGGACAGCCATGGCGAGATGCCGGTGCGCGAGGCTTTGCAGCGATCCCTGAACGTGCCCGCCGTCCAGGCCCTGGAACTGGTGGGGCCGGCGCGGTTGGCGACATTGTTGCGGCAAAGCGGCGCCGAACTGGCCTTTCCCCCCCTGGCCGAACCCAGCCTGCCCTTGGCCCTGGGCGGGGTGGGCATGACGCTGGCCGACCTGGTCATGCTGTATGCCGGCCTGGGCGAGGACGGCAGGGTGCGCAAGCTGGTGTACCACGCCGGGCAACCGACCGATCGCGGTTCCGTCCTGGTGGGACAAGAGGCGGCCCGCGCGGTGTTGCGCATCCTGGAAGCGGCGCCGGCGCCGCCCGGCGTGGCCTCGGCCAATCTGGCGCGGCGTGGTCGCGCCATCGCCTTCAAGACCGGGACGTCCTATGGTTTCCGCGACGCCTGGGCCATCGGCGTGTCCAAGGAATACACCGTCGGCGTTTGGGTGGGCCGTCCCGACGGGGTGCCGCGTCCCGGCGAATACGGGCTGGCTTCCGCCGCCCCCGTGCTGTTCCAGGTCTTCGACCAATTGCCGCCGGAAAGCGGTGGCCGGTCGCCGCCGGCCCGGCCCGATCACGCGCTGTATCACGGCCAGCCGCCCTTGGCCTTGGTCCGACTGCGTCCGCCCGACGACGATGCCGGACCTCGTCACCACACGGAACGTCCACGGTTGTTGTTCCCGCTGGATGGTTCCGATGTCGAACCGATCGGCGCCGGCATCGCTTTGATGGCGCAAGGCGGCACGCCGCCCTTGCGTTGGCTGGTCGATGGCCGGCCGCTGCCACTGGGGGCGGGGTTCTGGAACCCCGATGGGCCGGGTTTTTCGCGCCTGACCGTGGTGGATTCCCAAGGCCGCCAGGCCAGCGCCACCATTCGGGTGGTGACGCCGCCATAGGGCGCTGTTATTTTCGCCGCAGCTTTTCCAACAGGGGCTTAGCGCCTTGAAAATCCTGTTCCTGACCGAGAACTTCCCGCCCGAGACCAACGCGGCCGCCACTCGGGTTTACGAACGGGCGCTTTATTGGGTCAAGGCCGGCCATCAAGTGACCATCCTGACCTGCGCCCCCAACTTCCCCCAGGGCAAGCTGTTCGACGGCTGGAAGAATTCCTGGCGTCAGGTGCAGATGATGGATGGCCTGCGCGTGGTCCGCGTCAAGACCTACATCTCGGCCAATGAAGGCTTCGCCAAGCGCACGCTGGATTTCGTCAGCTTCATGGTTACCGCCTTTGGCGCCGGCCTGTTCGAGGACCGGCCCGACGTGGTGATTTCCACCAGCCCGCAATTCTTCGCTGCAATCGGTGGCTGGGCCCTGGGCGCCGTCCGCCGCGTTCCCTTCGTCTTCGAATTGGGCGATCTGTGGCCGCGCTCCATCACCGCCGTCGGCGCCATGAAACAAAGCCCGGTGATCCGCGCCCTGGAAAAGCTGGAATTGTTCCTGTATCGCCGTTCGGCGGCGGTCATTGCGCTCACCCACGCCTTCAAGGACGATTTGAAGCGTCGCGCCATCGACCCGCGCAAGGTGGCGGTGGTGATCAACGGCGTCGACCTGCCGCGTTACGCGCCGCGTCCCCGTGACCAGGACTTGGCCGAACAATGGGGCTTGGCCGGCAAGTTCGTACTGGGCTACGTGGGCACCCACGGCATGGCCCACGGCTTGGTCAACGTCTTGGACGCCGCCGAACATTTGCGTGACGACGATCGGATTCGGTTCCTGTTCGTCGGCGCCGGGGCCGAACGGCAGATGCTGATGGACGAAGCGGTGCGCCGCCAATTGCCCAACGTGGTGTTCCAGGGCATGCAGCCGAAAGAGATGATGCCGCGCATCTGGTCGCTGTGTGACGTGGCGCTGGTGCATCTGAAGGACGATCCGGCCTTCGCCGAGGTCATCCCGTCCAAGATTTTCGAAGCCATGGGCATGGGCCTGCCGCTGCTGCTGGTGTCGCCGGAAGGCGAGGCCAGCCGCATCCTGGCCGCCGACCAGGCCGGGCTGTGGGTGCCCGCCGCCCAGCCGCAAGCCTTGGCCGACACCGCCCGTCATTTGGCCGCCGACGACGCGGTCCGCGCCGGCTTGGCGACGGCCAGCCTGGCCGCCGCGCCCCGGCATTCCCGCGAATACCAGGCCAAGCGCTACATGGACGTGCTGGACCTGGTGGTGGCGGGGCAGGGACCGCTTAGGGCCGGCGAGATCGATGGCTGACGTAAAATTTTGGACAGCGACACCGGCCTAGGATAACAGTTGCAGCCATGATGCGCAGACCGACCCTGCACCGCGGACACATCGCCCTGCTCCATGACCTGGTCATGGCGGCGTTGTCGTTCCTGGCCGCCATCTTCCTGCGTATGGACGCCACCTGGGTAC
>JAIWOG010000218.1 GCA_020217035.1 Magnetospirillum sp.
CGGGTTGGGACCCGGCCATGCTGGTGCTGGCCACCGGCCTGTTCACCGCCATCGCCTGCGGGTCGTTCCTGGCGTCGCGCATGTACAAGGGGGTGTGGCGCTATGCCAGCGTCAACGACCTGCTGACCATCGCCAGGGGCGCCACCTTGACCGTGGTGGCCTTCTATCTTTTGATGTTCCTGGTCACCCGTCTTCAGGACCTGCCGCGTTCGGTGCTGGTGATCAACTGGCTGGTGCTGTTGGCCCTGCTGGGTGGTCCGCGTTTCATCTACCGCTCGTGGAAGGATCGCCGTCGTGCCGTCAAGCAAGGCGGCGGCCAAGGTCGGGTTCCGGTGTTGCTGGTCGGCGCCGGCGACGAAGCCGAGCTGTTTCTGCGGGCCATGGCGGCGCCCGACGCCGAATATCGGGCGGTGGGCCTGATCAGCGAAGGCGGCAGCCGGGTGGGACGCAACATCCACGGCGTCGACGTGCTGGGTGAGTTGACGGATTTCATTCCTGTGGTGGAACAATTGCGGGCCAAGGGCCAGGGGCCGCAGCGCCTGATCGTCACCGACCACCGCCTGGACGGCGCGGTGATGCGCCGCCTGCTGGACGAATGCGACCGTATGGGCTTGGCCTTGGCCCGTATCCCGCGCCTGACCGACCTGAAGGACGGGGTCGAGGACAAGCTGGTGCTGCGCCCCATCGCCGTCGAGGATTTGCTGGGCCGGCCGCAAAACCTGCTGAACCGTGACGGCATCGCCGCCCTGTTGGCCGGGAAACGGGTGCTGGTTACCGGTGCCGGCGGCTCCATCGGCTCGGAACTGGTGCGTCAGGTCGCCGGTTATGGGCCGCAAATGCTGGCGTTGTTCGATGCCGGCGAATTCAATCTTTACGCCATCGACATGGAACTGGCGAAGACCCACGCGGACGTGCCGCGCCGCGCCTTGCTGGGCGACGTGCGCGATGCCGAACGGGTCGCCGCCGTCTTGGCCGAGATCAGGCCCGACGTGGTGTTCCACGCTGCTGCCCTGAAGCACGTGCCCATGGTGGAATGCAATCCCGACGAAGGCTTGCTGACCAACGCCATCGGCACCCGCATCGTCGCCGATTCCTGCGTCGCCGCCGGGGTGCGGGTGATGGTGCAGATTTCCACCGACAAGGCGGTCAACCCCACCAACGTCATGGGGGCGTCCAAGCGGCTGGGCGAAATGTATGCCCAGGCATTGGACATGGCTGGCAATGGTTCCGGCACTCGTTTCGTTACCGTTCGCTTTGGCAACGTCTTGGGGTCGACCGGTTCGGTGGTGCCTTTGTTCCAGAAGCAACTGGCCGAAGGTGGTCCGTTGACTGTCACCCACCCCGAGATGACGCGCTATTTCATGACCGTGCGCGAGGCGGTGGAACTGGTGTTGCAGGCATCCGATTTCGGTTTGGCCCATCCCGATTACCGCGGCAAGATTTTCGTCCTCGACATGGGCGAGCCGGTGCGCATCGTCGATCTGGCCCGCCAGATGATCCGGCTTGCCGGCCTGCGCCCCGACGTGGACGTGGCCATATCCTTCACCGGCTTACGTCCGGGCGAGAAATTGTTCGAGGAAATCTTCCACGGGTCCGAGCCGCCGGTCCCCACCGAGGCCAAGGGCATCCTGGTCGCCTCGCCGCGCTGGGTCGACCATGCCGAGTTGTCCGGCACCTTGGATGACCTGGACACCGCCTGCCGCAGCCATCGCGCCGACCGCGCCGTGGCCATCATCAGCCGGCTGGTGCCGGAATATGTTCCCTCGGCCGAGGCCAGGGCCCTGGTCTCTGACTTGGCGGCTGACTGATGTCCATCCTGCACCGCTTGCAGATCATCCGTTCCATGCCCCTGGGCGTGGTGGCGGCCAAGGCGGCCCAGGTGCTGGGTCGTCAGCTCAAGAACCGCATGGTTGGCGCCATGATGCGCAACCATTGCACCTATCCGCCGTCCTTCGGCATGGTGCCGCTGTCGCGTCGTCTGCCGCCGCTGCAACTGGCCGATGATGGCACTTTGCGGCGCCGCGCCTTGATGGCGGCATCGCACACCTTTGATTTGTTGGGCTCGGGGCCGGTGCGGGTGATGCATCCGCTGGCGAAACATCCACAATGGCGCGACGGCATATCGGGCGCCCACCATCGCGGCAACCGAAAGCGGTCCGACCGCTTGCTGGCGATGATCGATACCGCCGGCTATCTGCCCATCGACTGGCAACTGGACTTTCGGTCCGGTCATCGCTGGTCGGAACGGGTGTGGGGCGGCGCCGTGGCCTTTGGCCATCGGCCGGGGGTGGATGTGAAGGTGCCGTGGGAACTGGGGCGCTTGCAGCACTTGCCGCACTTGGCCCTGGCCTATGCGGCGAATCCCGACCCGCATCTGGCCACCGAGTTCCGCGACCAGGTGCTGGATTTCCTGGGCGCCAACCCGCCGGGCTGGGGGGTGCAATGGGCCTGTCCTATGGATGTGGCCATCCGCGCCGCCAATCTGGTGTTGGCCTGGGACCTGTTCGCCGCCCACGGCGCCCGCTTCAGCCTGGAATTCGAGGAAGAGCTGGCCGCCGCCCTGGCCGCCCACGGCCGCCACATCGCCCATCATCTGGAATGGTCGCCCAACCACCGTGGCAATCATTACCTGGCCGACATCGCGGGCCTGGCTTTCGTCGCTTGCGCCCTGCCGCGCGGCGAGGAAGCCGATCTGTGGCTGGTTTTCGCCGCCCAGCAATTGGACGTGGAAATCCGCCGCCAGTTCCTGGAAGACGGCGGCAATTTCGAGGCTTCCACCGCTTATCACCGGCTGTCGCTGGAAATGGCACTGTTCTCGGTGGCGCTGATCCTGGGGCTGGACGACGACCGCAAGGCGGTGTTCGCAGATTACGACGCCAGCTTGTGGGGGCTTGAGCCCAAGGTGACGCCGGGACCGATGCCGTGGCCGCCTTTCGCCCCCGAGACCCTGGAACGGTTGTCCCAGGCGCTGGGCTTCGCCCAAGCGGTGACCAAGCCCAGCGGCGACATCGTCCAAGTGGGGGACAACGATTCCGGGCGGTTTTTCGTTTTGGACCCGGATCGGTCTCCTTTGGATGTTTCCCATCTGTGGGCCGGGCCGGTGGCGACCCAAGTGCTGACGGCGCTGTCCGGCGGCGCCATGCCCCTGCCCCCCAGGCAGTCGCCCGTGGTGTCGGTATCGCGGGGCGACGCTTTCCCGACGACGTTCCGGCGCTTGCGGCTGGTGCCGAAAGAGGCCGCGGCCTTGGCCGACATGCGGCCTTTCGCCCTGCCCCACTTCGGGCTTTATGGCTGGCGCAACCAGCGCAGCTTCGTTTCGGTGCGTTGCGGCCGTCTGCACGACGGACGCGGCGCCCATGCCCACAACGACCAACTGGCGGTGGAAGTCTACCTGGACGGAATCGACTGGGTGCGCGACCCGGGCAGCTTCGCCTATACCGGCGACTTGGCCGCCCGCAACGCCTATCGTTCGGTCATGGCCCATTTCGCCCCGCGTCTTGGCAACACCGAGCCGGCGGCGCTGAACCTGGGGCCGTTCCGTCTGGACGACACCGCGCAAGCCGAGGTTCTGGCCTTCGACGAACAGGTATTCGTCGGCCGCCACCATGGCTTCGGCGAAGAAGTTTGGCGAAGGGTTCGGATCGAGGCTGATGCTGTCGTCATCGACGATTCGCCCCACCCGACAGCCGACGACATCCGTGTCTGCGACCCTGCCGCCTTGGCGGCCCTGCATGGGGCCGTTGTGCCGTTCTCTCCGGCTTATGGGATCCGCGATTAGGCTGTTTTCAGCCCCAGGCGCCTCTTGATTTGGCCCACTAACGGGGCTAGGTCGCCCTGGGTCAGAAGGCGCCCTGCCACCCAGAAACGGCGCAGCCAGACCAGGGCCGGGTTGGCCCGGAAATCCAGGTGATAGCGCCATGCCGCCATGAGATTGGCCAGCACGGCCAGAGCCAAGTTGTGGCGCTTGGCCAGGGACAATGCCAGCCACCAAACAAAAGGCGTGCTCCAAGGGATCAAGTAGACGCAGTTTTCGAGGACAGTTTTCTCATCGAAACGATTTATGACTGGGTGGTAGATGAAGTTGTAGAGAGTCCGATCGGCCACCACTTCTTCCCGCAGGTCGTCGGGGCCGATATGGCCGGCGGCCAAAGCCCGCTGGGTGAAGGGGTAATGGGGGAAATACTGCATCTTGTAAGTGTTCAGCTTCAGCGGCTTGGGCATGCCGGCCAGCAGCAAGATGGTTTCCCGCAACACCTCGGCTGTGTCGAAAGGGTTGCCCAGGATCAGGTCGCATTGCACGCGAACCCCGGTCGAAGCCAGCATGGCGGCTGTTTCCAGCAGCTCTGTGTTCTTGCCTGGACGGTCAAGGATGTCGTTACGGATATCATCTGATCCGGATTGGATGCCAAAATGCATCTCGTACAACCCCGCTTGGACCAACGGACGGATGTTGCGTTCCTTGATCAGCTTGGGGACCAGTTCGCAATTGAAAGGCGGCAGTTTTTTGGCGGTGTATTTGGTGGCGAATTCCTGAGTCCAGTCGTCGAAGACACCGAAAACTTCGTCATTGAAGGAAACGAAGGCAGCACGGCTTTGCTTGGCCAAGCGCTGCTCGACCTGGGCGATGACATTGTCGGGTGACCGCAGGCGGATGAAGCGACCGTTACCCTTGTTCATGGGGATCAGCAGGGCGTTGACGCAATAAGAACAGACGTAGACGCAGCCGCGCCCGGCCATCAGCAGGATTTCCTGTTCGTCGAGTTCAGGGTCGCGGGTCTGCACCGTGTCCCGCTCGATGAACCACATCTTGTCCTCGCCATAGGCTTCGAAGGGCAGCAGGTCCAAATCCTGGATCAGCCGCCGTTGCCCCTGGTCGACCACCACTCCCTGGCTGTCGCGATGCCAAAGGCCGGCAAGGCCGGAAAAGTCTTTCTCTCCCCGGCGCAGGCGTTCGAATACGTCCAGAAGCACCAATTCGCCTTCGCCCTTGCAGGCGTAATCGCCATAGGTCAGGGCTTCCTCGGGCGAAATGGTGGGGTGCTTGCCGCCCGCCAGGATGGGGGCGTCACATACTTGGCGCAGGGCGGCGACCACGCGGCGGGCGGCGGGCACATAGGGGGTCAGGACGCTGATGCCGATCATGTCGGGGTCGATCTCGGCGACAACCCGCTTCAGATGCTGGATTTCGGTGTCGGTGATCGGCAGGTGGTGATTGGTGATATTGTCCTTGAAGAACAGGGCGTGGGAGTTCATTCCCGCTAGGCGGGCCAAGGCGTGGAAGCCCCGTACCGGAAACGACTTGTAGCAATAAAGCGAGATGAAAAGAACCTTTGGGGCATCCGGTGCCACGCCACATCTAGCGGTTTCGTCCCGGCGAAACTAAGACTTTTCGGCGCGGGCCAAGCCGGCCGAACTGTGGATGTTTTGTAATCGGCACGATTCCAGCAACGCTTTCACCTTACGGTGGTCCTGTCGGATCTCGTGGCGGGGGCCATACCAGTCGAAGGTGTCCAGCAACGTCCAGGCATATTGCTGGTCGCGGTCCAGGGACGGGTGGTGGCTGGAACAGATGGGCAGGAAATGGTTGAGGATACGGACCTTGCGGATACCCGACAGGGTTCGGCTCAACGGGAACAAGGCCGCCACCAGGGTTTTGCACAAGGCCAGGGTCCAGTCGGTGGGCAGATGCGGCGTCACCAGCCTCAGGGCGTATTTCAACGGCTGCAACCTGGGCCAGAAATCCGCCTCGTAGAAGTTGTAGGCCAGGCGTCCTCCCGGCTTCAGCCAGTCGGGCAGCAGGCTCATCAATCGTTCCGGGTTCGGCGTGTGCTGGATCACCCCCATGCAGAACAGGCCGTCAAAGGCCGAACGGCGCAGCGGCAGCTCGAACAGCGACGCTTGGATGGGCTGGACCCGTCCCTCCCACACCATGGTGGTCTCGCGGCAGGCGTTGACCGCCTGTGACAGATCGACCGAGACCACGCGGGCGCCATGCATGGCGGCGACGTCGGTGAAGCGGCCGGCGCCACAGCCGCAATCCAGGATCAGCTTGCCCTTGAGCCATTCAGGGCTCCAGCCCGAATCGGCCAGGAAACGGGTTTCCGACAGGGTGTGGCCGGCCAGGCGGTCGATCTGCACCGCCTTCCAGTGCTGCCATTGAAAGCCGAAATTGCCGCAATAATCCTGTTGGCTGCCGACAAATCGCGGCACTCCGTCACGAACCGGCCAGGACGCGCCGCAGCAGGGACAGGACAGGCGGCCGTCGATGACTTCCTCGTCCATGGCCCAGTCGACCCGCAGGGCCAGGGATTGTTCGCCGGGGCAACGGGGGCAAGCCAGCAGGTCCAGCAGCCATGTGCGCATCAGATCTCTCCCAGAATGATGTCGACCGCTGCCGGCAGGTCGGCGACCACGTGGTCGGCCTTGCTGGAGGCGGCATATTTCTCGCCATGGCCGGTGCGCACCAGGAAGGTGGCGGCACCGATGGCCTGGCCCAGTTCCACGTCCACTTCCTTGTCACCGATCACCGTGGACAGTTTGGGGTCAAAACCATGTTCGGCCATGGCCTGCTTGGCCATGCCGGGCAGCGGCTTGCGGCAGGCGCAGTCGTCGTCGGGGCCGTGCGGGCAGATATAGATGCCGTCCAGCCGCACGCCTTCGGCTTCCAACATCTGGGTCAGGCGGGCGTGAATCTGGTCCAGCCGCTCTAGGTTGAAATAGCCGCGGGCGATCCCCGACTGGTTGGTGATGATTGCGATGCCGAAACCGGCCTGGCTCAGGCGGCGCAACGCGGCACCGACGCCGTCGATCAACTGCAATTGGTCGGGGTCCGACAGGTAATGTTTCTCGACGTTGACGGTGCCGTCACGGTCGATCAGCACGAAGCGGCGCGGGCTGGGCAAGGCTTAATCCTTCAACAATTCCATGGCTTGGTTCAACTGGCTCATGCGGTCGTGGCTGCCGTAATTGCTGTCCGGGTGGTGGATGGTGGCCAGCATGCGGAATCGGGCGCGGACCATGCGGCGGTCGGGCCGGGCGCCGGGGGGGAAGCCCAAGACGTGCAAGGCGTCCGCCCGTGTGGTCACGCCGCTTGGCAGCGGGTCGAAGGCCAGCACGTTGACGATGGCCTGCAGGCGTTCCAGTTCTTCGTTCACCGCCGCCAAAGCCTGATGATCTGCGGGTCGTTCCGGGGGCGGTGGCGGAGGTGGAGGCGGTGGCGGCGGGGCCAGCGGGTCTTCGATCTTCAGCGCCAGCTCGCCGCGATCCATGGCCAAGGCCAGACCCAAGGCACGGCGGATGGTGACCACGTCGAAGCCGGGAACCATCCGCACTTGCAGTCGTGGCTTGCGGCGCCAGGGGCGGCCAGCCGAGGGGCCGGATTTCAGGATCACCGTTTCACGGTCGTCGGCGGCCGGGTCGCCGGGATCGGCGAAGGCGGCGATGGTGTCCGGCGGGATGACCAGCAACACGGAACGAGCGATGTCGCCCACGTTCACGTGGCGGCGGGCGGCCAGGGTCTCGACCGCGTCGCGGAACGCCGAGGCGCAGGGGATGGTGTAGGAATGCTTCACCGTGCCGGACAAGCGGGACGTGCCGGAATTTTGTTCTTGTTTGGTGCCGTCCATGGCGGTGAAGTGACCTCGCTCCCTTTCAGTGACGAAACGAATAGGCGGGGATCGGGGCCGACGTCAACTGCAAATGTTGTAAGACAACTTCGTTCGCAGTTCTAAAGTCGGGATCTGCCGCCACGCTGGGCGACGCCCATTTGCAGCCGGCGGCCTTCGGCCAGCATCTGTTCCATTTCCATGGCTGGAAGCGGGCGCGAAAACAGGTAGCCCTGCATCTGGTCGCAGCCAATTTCCCTTAAGAAATCAAGGTGTTGGTTGTGTTCGACGCCTTCGGCCACGACTTTCATCTTCAGCGCCTTGGCCATGGCGACAATGGCGTCGACGATGGCCGCGTCGTTGGGGTCGGTGATCACGTCCATGACGAAGCTGCGGTCGATCTTCAGCTTGCTGATGGGGAACCGCTTCAACACCGACAACGACGAATAGCCGGTGCCGAAATCGTCGATGGAACAGGAAATGCCCATGTCCTTCAGGGTTTGAACCACGCCGATGGCGTTGTCGGCGTCGCGCATGGCCGAACTTTCGGTCAGCTCGATCTCCAGATAGCGTGGGTCCAGCTTGGTTTCGGCCAAGGTGGTCTCGAGTGCGGTGATCAGTCGCCGCGCATACTGGAATTGCCGGCCGGAAACGTTGACCGCCACCGGGATGGGGTGGAAGCCGGCATCCTGCCAGGCTTTGTTCTGGCGGGCGCATTGCGCCAGCATGGATTCGCAGATGCCGTCGATCAGTCCGGATTCCTCGGCCACCGGGATGAATTCGCCGGGGTTGACCATGCCCATCTCGGGATTGTTCCAGCGCACCAGGGCTTCCATGCCGACGATGATGCCGGTGCTCAGGTCCACCTGGGGCTGGAAATAAGGCACGAACTCGCCGTGCTCCAACGCCCGGCGCAGCTTGTTTTGCAGCGACAGGGTCTTGCTGGCCCGCGCCGACATTTCCTTGGTGAAGAATTGCAGAGTGGCCGGCCCCTGGCTCTTCGCCCGTTGCAACGCCGCCTCGGCGTTCTTGATCAGGGTTTCCACGTCCTCGCCGTCGCGGGGGTAAAGGGCGACGCCCACCGAGGTGGAAACCTCGAACTCGTCGCCCGCCACCTGGACCGCCGATTGCGCCAGGGCGTGGATGCGTTCCACCGCCTCGGTCAACTCGCGGCGCGAGGTATGGCCAGCCAGCAGGATCAGGAAGCGGTCGCCCGACGCCCGGGCCATGACGTCGTTGCGGCCGAGGCCGGATTGCACGATGTCGGCGGCGGCGGTCAGCACCTGGTCGCCGATCGAATGGCCCATGGTGGCGTTGATGATGCCGAAGCGGTCGATGCCCAAGGACAACACCGCCAGCAATTGGTGGGCGCGAAGCGCGTTCTCGCGGGCGGCGGTGAAGCGTTCCAGGAAGGCGGCGCGATTGGGCAGGCGGGTCAACGGATCGTAATAGGCCAAAAACGACAGGCGCTGTTCTGCGGTCTTCTTTTCGGTGACGTCGATCATCACCCCGTCCCACACCACGTCGCCATTGGGACGCCGGGTCGGGCGCGACTGACCACGCAGCCAGCGACGGCGTCTTCCGCCGCCGAACACCGCCATCTCCTCATCAAGGGGCTCCAGCGTCTCGGCTGAACGTATCAGCGACGCCATGAACAGGCTTTGTTCGTCGGCGCTCATGTAATTCAGGAACAATTCCGGCTCGGCCAGCAATTCCTGGGGCTCGACGCCCAGGAAGGTGCGGCAGCCCTCGCTGACATAGGAAAAGCGCATGGTGCCATCAGTCGCCAGCACCCGCTGGAACACCATGCCCGGCATGTTGCCGGCGATGGCCCGCATGCGCTGCTCGCTTTCCAACAGCGCGGTTTCGGTGGCCTTGCGCTCGGTGATGTCGCGGCCGATGCCGACGAACAGCCGGCGGCCTTCCATGCGCACTTCGTTGGTGGACAGTTCCAGCGGAAAGCGTTCGCCGTTGCCACGGATGCCAATGAATTCGTGGGGCTGGCCGTCGCTGATCGCCGCCAACAGCAATTGCAGGTCGGAATCGTGCTCGACCAAGTCGGCCAGGGTCTTGCCGTTCAGGCTGCCGGCATTTTGCCCGAACAGGGTTTCCGCCGCCGAGTTGGCGCTGTCGATGGTGCCGCTTTCGTCCAAGATCAGGATGGAATCGGCGGCGTGTTCCATCAGCATGTC
This sequence comes from Magnetospirillum sp., assembly GCA_020217035.1. Taxonomy (GTDB): domain Bacteria; phylum Pseudomonadota; class Alphaproteobacteria; order Rhodospirillales; family Magnetospirillaceae; genus Magnetospirillum. Next base: position 9,797 of record JAIWOG010000218.1, read on the forward strand.
CAGGCGGAACTCGGCCCGCCGTCCTTGGGTGACGTCCACCAGCACGCCGTCCCACACCACTTGGCCGTCTTCCAGCCGGGGAATGGACCGTCCCTGCAGCCAGCAAACCTCGCCGTTCTTGGTGATGGCGCGGAAACTTTCCTCGCACGGGGCCATGTCGGCGGCCGACCTCATCACCGCCTGCAGGTGCTGGTCGCGGTCGGC